>NZ_JAUSYV010000002.1:300000-389561 GCF_030817055.1 Bacillus sp. V2I10
GCTTTTCATAATTATTAATGATATGGTCTATAACCTCTCTTATTCTAGAGGCATTGCTTCCTTCTAATGCCATTTGTTCAAGCGCTTCGCCATGTGGCCCTTGTAAAATCCAATAGATAATTTCTTTTTTAAATAATGGAGCAAGAACGGGGATATGTTTCTGATTTTCTACTAGAGAAGCTAGTCTGAGTACTGCATCCAACAAAGAAGGTTCTACTTCGCTAACAAACATAGCTCGTTTAGTGTTCTTCCCCTGTTCAAATTGAATGTCTGTTTCATTTAATACTTCTAAAACTTGGCTCGGTGTAAATTCAATTTTGAGAGCTAGATAGGGAGATTCTGCTGAGGCTTTAATTACTTGTCCTGTAACTGGTAAGTCAACGGATGCAACAATATAATTTCCAGGACCGTACAAAAAGCGTTCCTCTCCCAATAATACCTCCTTCTCTCCTTGGAGGATAATGCAAAAAGACGGCTCGTTAACTCGAGAAATTGGTTCAGTAATAATGGATTCACGGATGAGAAATAAAGATGGAATAGGCGTCGGATGAACACCATCCTGTTTTGAAAAGCGCTCAATAAGATTAGCAAGTTCATATTGCTGTTTATAGGTTTTCTCAGACATAAATTTATTCTCCTTTTTCTTCATCTTCGGTTCATTGTATCTGATATTCATTGAATAAGTAAGAGGTCTTGAGAGGATTAGGCAAAAACTTGATAGTAATGTGATAAGGGTTTCTTTATTATTTATGACATAATTAGTTGTAAATAGGTCATGATAAACGCGGCAAATAAACAAAAGAGAGGAAAAAATCAAATGGAGTATGTGAAACTTGGTAATACAGGCTTAGATGTATCTCGATTTTGTCTTGGGTGTATGGGTTTTGGGGACGCTAACAAATGGTTTCACCAATGGGTACTTAACGAAGAGGACTCTCGCCCTGTAATAAAAAAAGCCCTTGAGTTAGGGGTTAATTTTTTTGATACAGCAAATGTATACTCACTGGGTACAAGTGAGGAATATCTTGGACGAGCTTTGAAAGATTATGCAAATCGTGATGAAGTTGTAATAGCAACTAAAGTACACGGACAAATGCATAAAGGTCCAAATGGTTCTGGTCTTTCTAGAAAGGCAATTATGAGTGAAATCGATAAAAGTCTTAAGAGATTGGAAACTGATTATGTAGATCTTTATATCATCCATCGCTGGGATTACGATACCCCTATTGAAGAAACAATGGAAGCACTGCATGACGTGGTGAAAGCTGGAAAAGCCAGATACATTGGTGCTTCTGCTATGTACGCTTGGCAGTTCCAAAAGGCTTTACATGTGGCAGAAAAAAATGGTTGGACTAAGTTTGTGTCCATGCAGAACCATTTAAACCTAATTTACCGTGAAGAGGAAAGAGAAATGCTACCCCTATGTAAGGAAGAGAAAATTGGTGTGACTCCATATAGCCCTCTTGCATCGGGTAGATTAACGCGTGACTGGTCAGTAACAACGCATCGCTCTGAGACAGACCAGGTCCAAAAATCCAAGTATGATTCGACTGCGGATGCGGATCGATTAGTTGTGGAGCGAGTTGCATCCATTGCAGAAAAACACGATGTCCCTCGCACACACATCGCACTTGCTTGGATACTACAGAAAGCGCCAGTAACAGCTCCTATCATCGGTGCTACGAAAATATCGCATCTTGAAGATGCTGTAGGTGCTTTATCAGTTAAGCTAACAACTGAAGAAATTGCATTCCTTGAAGAGCCATATGTACCGCATCCAATAGTAGGTCATAATTAATTGTTTTGATGATATATAGAAGAAATCCAATTTTCCATAGTAGGAAGGATTGGGTTTTTTCACATTAAGATTATATATCAAATTTCATTGGGAATTAGCAGGCTGGGTTTCTAAGTATTCGAGTTACCAGGTATTGTTCATGTCTGTCTGTGTCAGTTGTGTTCTTCCCTATTGATATCACTTTGTTTGTGAAACGTTGAGGACCACAGAATTTAACCCTCAAGGAGGTGGTTCTATTTCTTCTAGAAAATTGTTCCTCTAATTGAACTATCTATTTTTAAACTTTCATGATAAAAATAATGCCGTTCTAATCAAGATGATCGGCCTTCCGTAAGGTACGCGGGCCGTAGTTTACATTACATCAAAAGTTCCAGATTCCACACTTGACCCATCCAAGACACACTACTCGTATTATCTTTTTGTGAAATTTGAAACTGCATATGAAAGGAGAAAACAATGACAAAAAAGTTATCAGCAACGATTGTGTCACTTATTCTGCTCACTTCTGCCATTTATTTTACAAGCCAAAGCATAGCAGCCGAAGCTAAGGAAAATTCAATGACCATCTCACGAAGTGGTTCCCAGCCTTCCTCAAAGGGATCATCCGAATTTTTTACCGGCAATGTACGCATTGAACCCCTTTTTTCTGAAAACGGATCGGCACCATATTCCGGTGCTTACGTCACATTCCAGCCAGGTGCTCGAATCATCATAAAATTCAAGTTCTGATTCACCGATAATTTCTCCTTTTACAATTAAACGATCGGTGCTGTCTTCCATTTTAAAACTATGCTTTTTTTCGTTTAACTCTTCCATATTTACCTCCTTTTAAAGCAATGCTGCTTAATAAACAGATTTATTTACCAGCGGTGATATCGGGGTAAGGCATGATGAGCTTCGCTACCTTTTCATAGCTCAACGGCCCTATTTCTCTTACTAAACGCGGAATGGCTTCTTCGGGATAACCATAGTCACGAAGAAGTTTTTCTACCTTTTCTGTATTGTTCATCATCTACACCTCCGTTTTATAGCATTCCCCATTTTGATAAAACAAAGCCGGTATGAAAATCGATTCCAATGGAAGGATCATTGAAGCCTTTACCATTCTTTTCTTTTTTCATTGCTAAAAATCGGTTAAAGAAAGATCAAAGTTAGAATTTTCTTCATTCAAAAGACCAAAATTTTATAAAAAAGGTTGATCAAAACAAACAATAATAGTGGATTTAACAGCAGTTTTATAAAAAAGGGACTAAAACTTGATCGATCTTTTTTATAAACATCGCAACTTTTTTATAGTTGATCAAACTTTATTTTAAATCTACATAAACAAGAATTAGAGGATTATATCCACTATTACAACCACAAACGAATTAAGGCAAAATTAAAAGGCATGAGCCCGGCTCAATACCGTACTCATGCCCTGTAGCTGCTTAAAATTCGTGTCTAACTTTTTGGGTTCAGATCAAATTGGCCTTTCTTTTTGTAGAAGAAGAGACAATTTTCACACAATTCATTAGGGGAAGGAATATAAATTGAAAGATGGTCGTCTAAGTATTATTCTGTGATTAATGTATCTGATCTATTTTTGGATATTTTCGCCGAAGATCTCGCGGTTGCTGAAGATAAACCGTCAACATTATCGTCTTTCAGATTATAGCCCTGGGAGTATACATCATCGTCTTCTTGATTAAACCTCTTAGCTTTTGCATTATCTTTTTCGATAAATGAATTATCCATTCTATCACCTCTAGGTTATTGTCTCATATTCTGCAATAAAAGATGTAATCCTTAATTAGTTACAAGAGTTTTTTTCAGTTGAGGTATCATTGGGTAGTAAAGTTAATCACTGCCCCTAATGAGGGAGATTCGAAAAAACTTGCCTTCATGTAAACGGGTGTTGACGGACAGCCTCATGACTGACGACCCGATTGTCCGGAAGTGTTTCAAGCACGGTGGCAAACTCCCGATAGTAAGGTCCATTAATGGCTAGCTGCATTGCAGATTTTTAACCAACGGACTAAGGTCCAACCCCCCTCTATTACTTTACATTGTCGTCATTTTACGGCATTCTTCAGCACACTGACGGCAGAAGTTAGCACATTCTTGACAATGTGCATCCTGGAAATTAGCACATTCAACTGCACATGCATCACAAATTGTTGCACATAGTTGGCAAAACTGCTTTGCATACATACTTCCACGTGACATCCATTGCGATGCCATTGCACAAATGTCTGCACAATCCCTTAAAATATTAATGCAGTGTGTTCGTGCTTTAACGTCAGCTTCCTTTAGACAAGAAGTTAAACATTCTTCACATGCTTGCATACATTTGTTACAAGAATCAATACACGTTTGAAATTGCTGAACAGATGAATCGATAACAGTTGTCATAAAATCGTTCACTCCCTTTTATGAAATTCTTTTTATTGTTATCTAATTAATGATCAATAAACTGGTAATAAAAACCCCCATAAAAAAAATGGCAGAAGTCCAGTGAAATTTGCTGAATCCCAATTCTTTTTATTCAGGCTTTAATTGATGATGGTTTGATGACATAAGAAAAAAACAAAAGCGACCTATCGCACTAGATGTGGGGAGTTATTCCTCGAATCGTTGACTTACCCCTGTAAGGATATGACTTATTTTTACTTGTATCTTGGTCATACCCCTACCCAGAATTTAGTAACATTGAGGTTCGATTCTCTTTCTAATAAATTCCTCTCTTATTCAAGAAAATGGCCCTTTAACTAAAGAAGAATGAAAATCGAATCCTCCACAATCCTGCCCTTTAATTCAATAACATTTTTTTCAAAATTCCGTGATTTGAGCAATCGCTTTATTCCACAATCTGGCCCTTATGTAGAAGAACTTCAGTATCCGCTTACTCTGTTAAACTGCCCTTTACCTTAATAAGAAGAGGCGACACTTTGTTAAGCAATCGCCCCCGATTGTGGAATATCGTTTATGTTATCTTATCGAAGAATAGCGCCCGATTGTTGAATACTAGCAGCGTGAGAAATGTATTGAAGAAGTGACTGAGTTATGGTAAACATGGAAAACCTTTTACAACAGATAAAATCAATGAAGTGACAAATATGATGAACAGACTCAATTTACGTAATATTCCACTCAAACAAAATGTTACCGTTGAAATGATTCAGGAATACGTAAATAAATTAATAAAATGGTGTTCATCTCAAAAAAGCGAACACTGTCGCTGTTCGCTTTTTTTAAAATTATTTAGCCTTTTTTACTTCTTCCATTAAGTTTCTGACGAAATTATCATCTTGTACAAGCCATGCTGAATATTTTCTTTTTAAGAACTTTTCTGCTTCTTCAAAACTTGGGTGGGTCTGTTCCGTTATTGTTTTATTTTTTTCAATCCCCCATTCCCCATTTTCTAAAGGATATATAAGATAGATCTCGTCACTTCTGTTTTTATACATGGTACCAAAAGTGGATTCTTTTACATTATATCGATTTTTTTTCGCATCTTCTGGTAACGGTTCAAGATGATAGGTATCAATTACGAATTGCTTGTAGGCATCTTCTGTTAAGGTGCAGCCGGATGCTTTTGCATGTCCCCCGCCACCGAATTGTGCAGCAACATCAGACACATCAATATGATCGTGGATTGTTCGAAAACCCATTCGTTTGCCGCCAATATTTAATATGGCTATATAATCTAGGTGCGGGTTTTCTTTACCGAGTTCATTCCCGAGTTCTGAGTGATACGATTCCGCATAAACCACACCCACAAAAAGTCCTCCAACCTCTGTTTGAACGAGCTCCCTTCTTTTCCTGCGAATATATCTGTCAATTTTATTTTCTTCCATATCAAGGATTTTTGTTTCAAATTCATCAAAGTAGAAATGATCACTCGTTTGCAGCCGGGAAATCATTTTTTCTTCAAATTGATCTATTGAGAGAAGAAAAAATAATGCATTCAGTCGCTGTGCATGGTGGTTTTCATTTTTCTCCCACTCCCACGTATCGTATTGTCTTACGAGTTCAACAAATTCCGCTGTTGCGTCTGATGGCTCCATTAGTTGATGAGATATGAGGAATTCATATAATAAGGAAGTAGCTGAAGTTAACTTCCCTTCCTCACCCTCCACCACAACATGCCCCCACTTATAATCATTATAACGGAGAGCCGTTTTATGGTGATCAATCAACTTAACCTTTCCCCCTGCTTGAAAGAATTCTTCCAGTCTTTTTTCATTTTCTTCACTTACGGACAAATCTGTAATAAATAAGAAAGTATCCTTACCCTCATTTTCTAAGAACCATTCCACTTCACGATTAAGACCTGAAATAGAATTGTAGCGTACTTTGACCTGCTCGCCAAAAGAAAGTTTTGCTAAAATACCGCAGCCAACTCCATCGAGATCATTATGAGATAACAGTTTATACATATTCTTCACCTCAAAAGATAGTATAGGTTTAACTATTGATTAACATGTAAATAAAAAAGCTGACTCAAGGTCCTCCCTTCAAGTCAGCTTTAATGATTTATATAGTTTCTTCACTTTCCCGCCCAATTGTTAATATGGCTTTCCATCAAAATCCCCCTAAATCGATTCTTCACTTATTCCGCAATTGTGCCGATTATTTGAAGAAGGAAAAAGCTGGAGATCACCTGGCTGATCTCCAGGTATCGAGCCCGATACTTTAAACACACACTTTCACAATCTTCAATACATAATAAGAAAGATGGGAATTAATCCTTTTTGCATTGCATTATGGATTAATTATTTCAACTTTACAAACTGGAGTTTGACATCCTACTTTGTTGTAATGTTACGATATACCATCAGATTAATTGCATTTAATATAATGGTAACGATAAGAAGAACTGTTGCCGCGAACGCCACAGTATAAATTGTGTCCATAAGAGCACCCCAATCCTCAATCTTTACGAGATGATAGTTATAGAAGATCTGGAAACATAGCGAAATAGCACAAGCACTGATGCTCATAATGGAAAGAACTACCCAATTCTTATGGTTATTCTTTTTAGATCGCATGAGATTAACAACTGGAAGCGTTCAAGCAATTAGTCCAAGCACGAGACTCCAAGATTAAGTAAACTAACCATGTTTAATTCCCCCTTTTTTTGTTTCTTAATTCTTGTTCAGCAATTCAATTCTGCTTCGTTAATTTAATTACCATCTATTCCTAATTTCAGCATAAATGACAAACCACGTTGTTCAACAATCTGGCCCGATTGTTGTAAAGAAACAATACTCACTCTTCCACAATCCTGCCCGATTGCTGAACAAGAAAAAATCTTGTACATTATTTAAATTTATTTCAAATCCACATTTACTAATGCTTTTTCATTTATACATTTAGATTACTCATTTGTCTTCTATGTTTCAAAACTCGTCCTTTTCTGAACACGCTTCTTTTTGAAAGGGGCTTTTTTATTGTCTTAAGTGTAATAAAACCCTGTTCACTATTCTATGTTCAATAACCTTTTTATTTTTATCTTATGTTACAATGAAATCAGAGTAAAAATGAGAAAGAGTGATAATTGGTGTTAATTGGATATGCACGTGTGTCGACAGGATTACAAAATTTGAATTTACAAACAGATGCGCTAACGCAACATGGTTGTACGAAAATTTATCACGATAAGATGAGTGGGACAAAAAAACAACGTCCCGGTTTAGAGGAAGCACTTCAGTATGCACGTGAAGGCGATACAATTGTCGTTTGGCGATTGGATCGACTAGGACGTAACATGCAAGATTTGATTCAAATTGTCAACAGCTTAAATGAACGAGGTGTTGGCTTTCATAGTTTGCAAGAAAACCTAACAATGGACAAAAGCAATGCAACGGGGCAATTGATGTTTCACTTATTCGCAGCGTTTGCAGAATTTGAACGTAACCTGATCGAGGAACGCTCGGTTGCAGGACGAGCAGCTGCAAAAGCGCGTGGGCGTCTAGGTGGGCGCCCAGAGAAGCATGGACCAAAAGATATTGAAATGATGAAAGCTTTAATTGAAAGTGGTACACCGATTAAAGATGTTGCGGAAAAGTGGGGCGTGTCTCGCACGACGATTTATCGTTATTTAGAAAAACAGTAAACCGGAAGTAATGAAGAAACCCAGCTAATCTTCTCATGGTAGCTGGGTTTTAAAGTTGGATGTGCAAAATAACACTTAAAATAAGTGCAAAATATCTCCATCCTCACTATTTCGGGATATGTCAAGTGACACTCCGATTATTGGATTCTAACAATATTATAAAATCACAAATAGGGTTTATTCTATTGGAATGTTAACTTAACAGATGTTTTTAATTTAGTAATAGACATATGGGTACGTTTTTTTAAAAGGAAATCGTATAGAAATGTTGAATTGAGTAGATGAAAAGACAACATGGAAGGAAAAAACACTTTTTTATCTACTAAAATTATTTTATATGGAGGTTATGTTCATGAGTAAAAAAGTACTGATTGTTACTGGGGATGCTGTAGAGGCGCTTGAAATTTTTTATCCATATTATCGGTGTCTTGAAGAAGGATTTGACGTAACGATTGCTTCACCTTCTGTAAAAAAACTACAAACAGTAAGTCACGACTTTATAGAAGGAATGGAAACATATGTAGAAAAACCTGCATATGGCATTGATTCTCAAGTAGCTTTTGCTAATGTTAATCCCTCGCAATATGACGGGTTGATTATTCCTGGAGGACGAGCACCTGAATATATTCGTTTAGAGGAATCGTTACCGAAAATTGTCCGTCACTTCTTTGAGGAAAATAAGCCAGTAGGTGCTATCTGTCATGCGGCACAAGTGCTTACTATTGTACCGGATTTGATGAAAGGCCGGGAGTATACAGCATATATTGCTTGTAAACCTGATGTGACTGCATGTGGCGCTACATATATTGATGAAACATTACACACACATCAAAACCTTGTTTCTGGTCATGCGTGGCCAGATCTACCTGGGTTCATGCGTGAATTTATTAATTTACTAAAATAAGATGAGTTTCCCAAGGATATCTTGGTACAAAAAGCAGCAAATCTAAATGTTAGGTGGTACCTCATTAGAAAATTTAAAAGATAAGTATTATTTACATATTTCATGAGGATTTATTGTCGTAGAATAGTTCTTTCCAAGTTTAATGGAAAGGTAAAAATATATACTCGACACAGATCCACGATGGCAAAATTAGTGTTTCAGACCCTGATGGAAAGCCAGATTTTGAAGCCATTATCTATACTCAAGATTAAAAAACCCAATCTCTCAGTGTTTCACATGAGAAATTGGGTTTATTTACTCAACAATTGCGCCCGATTGTTGATTTTTATTTTGCTAAAATACGCATTAACACATCCACATCTGGCAACCCATACTCTTCATCCACCTCATCCTGAATAAGAAGACTGTTGATGATGGTAAAATACCAGGACAACATCTTTCGGGGTTCCCCTTGCGAAAATCCCCCCGATTCCTGCCCTTTAACGAAGACAGGAACCAACAGATCAATCAGAACATTCGTAGAATGTTCTTCAAAGATCTGAGTGACTTTTTCTGGAACATCATCCGCCTTACGAGCCCGTTCAATTAGCATAAAGGCGTACTTATTATTCTCATCAAGCATGTTTTCGGTTAAGTTTCTGATTTGTTCAAAGGGTGTTCCTGGTAAGTATTGAACATACTCAAGGTCCCTTCTCGCTTCTTCCATCAATTCTTGGACGATCGTGATGAAAAGTTCCTTTTTAGAATTGAAATAGCGGTAAATTAGTCCTTCACTAATACTTGCTTCCTTAGCGATCATGCTCGTTTTCGTTCCTGTGTACCCTCGGCGAGCAAACACTTTAAGCGCCGCTTGCTTTATCTGCTCTGTGCGCTCGTCACGGATTTGATCAAGCTGCTGTTTATTTAATGGGGACAATGTTCCAACCTCCGGATCTTTGAAAAATGTTATATTCTTTGTACCATCAATCGGGTGAAGTTATTGCAATTAGGAGAGAGACGTGGGTGCCAGCGGACGTACTCTCTTTATCAATTCCTCAAGGAACTGATCGGCACGAGCAAAAACCGCAAGATGGCCAGCGTTCTTGATTAGAACAAATTCCTTGTGAGGAGCTTCAATCTCGTCGTAATATGCTTTAGCCAGTTCAGTTGGCGTTAAAATGTCTGTGTCTCCTTGAAAAATAAAGATTGGCAGCTCAAACTGCATCCCAAGTTTTTTTAAGTCAAAATTCATTAATTCATCAAATAGGTGGTCAATGGAAAAACTCATACCTTTAAAGATATCAATCATTTCATGTATTTTGTGTTCAGGAGAAGAGAGCATAGATGGCAAAATTAGGTCCGTAATCATATTGGGAACATCCTTAATAGCTTTAACGATTAATCGATTCCTTTTGTCGAAGTCTTTACGACTCCACTGGGACTGATCCGACCCCATTTTCTCAAGCAACTGAACACCTTTCGTATTACCTACTGCACGGAGAGCATTGACTGTTAATTTGAAAAGATTTTGTGGATCCGGGACATTCTGATCTGTGCCGACATATGCATAAAAAAGATCTGGTCGAAGCTTTACCATCATGACACCAATCAAGCTACCAACGGAGCTTCCAATGATAATTACTTTTTGATGGCTGAGTTTATCGCGTAAGTATTCAGTCACCTCTATCCCATCCTGAGCGAGGCGATCGAAAGTAATGGTTCCGCTCCCGTCTTTACCGTTATTGCGGAATGTCTTACCTGCGCCACGCTGATCCCAGTGAACGATAGTGAAGTGCTTCTCCCAAGAACGTAACAACGGGCTGAAGATGGAATACGTAGAACCCGGTCCACCATGGATAAACAACAAAACAGGGTTATTTCGATCCTCACCGCGTATAGTGATCCACTGATCGATACCTCCGATTTTAACGTAACGGCCTTCAACGATACTGTTCGTAGTGTTGATCTGCAGTTCCTTGGTATTCTTGCTCTGATTACGCTTTCGTAGAACGATTTCCCGCAGGATATTGGTTTTGCTCATTTGAACATGCCCTCTTCCTTTTAATGAGTAAGCAACTCACTCATTATTATAATGTGGTATTTTCTGGAATATGTCAATAATAAATTTTTATTAATATACATGAGAAGATTTCTTTATAGATTCTTCACCACAGAAAATGTAATAAAATATCGTTCTTGCATGTTGGTTCAATAATCCTTATTCCATTAAATGGCCCTTATGTAGAATAAAGATCGAATTCGATTACTCCGTTAAACTGCCGAATTAAACTCCCTGTGAAATCTCATTTCACAATAATAAAGCACACCAACTTATATGATAATTGGTGTGCTAAATGATGTGTTATTTAGTATGCGATTTTAATGTTTTGTACCTCTAAACCGAACCCGTTACATTTATGCATGCAGCTTTTTTTATTTGCAGTTCTATTCTGATTCAATTTTTCTGATCTCTTTTGTTACATTTATGCATGCAGCTTTTTTTATTTGCAGTTCTATTCTGATTCAATTTTTCTGATCTCTTTTATTTGAATGGGATCGATAGGGTTACTATAAGTTGATTCATAACGGATTCCCGAACCAAAATGAACTTCTCCCACGTTAACTTTTTCTAAGAATGCAGGCAAATTTCGAGGTGTTAACCCTGATCCTGCCATAATTGAAAGACCAGTACTTGCTGATAGATCTGTCAGCTGACTTAGCTCTTCTATAGCTTCTGTAGCTTTATCCTTGCTGCCAGATGCGAGTACTCTAGATATGTCAGGGTACTTTTGAAGATCTCCTTAAGCAGTGAGCTGATGATCGACCTCGTCAAACGCGCGGTGAAAGGTAATATCTAACCATTTGGCTGCTCTGATTAATTTAGTAAGCATTTCTTATATATTTCCTTCTCGTTGGTAAGTGCACCAGTAACAACTTCAGCTGCACCTAAATTCCTGCAGATTTCAATATCTTCTAACATAATATTCAACTCTGCATCGGAATAACAAGCTCCGGGTATGCGGGTGAATCATTACATTTACTGGAATCGTCAATTCGTAGCAAACATTTCTAATTAAACCATAGCTAGGCGTAAGAATTTGCTGGCTATCTTGAGACTCAACTTCAAACCATTGTGCAGACGAGATTAATTAGCCTTCTGCTGCAGCGCCTGTACGTTATTGTTAGTGTACCAAATATATTTCCCTGTATAACCATAAATGATCGCAAGTGCAATGGAAACAAAACTTAACCACATGAATGGAACATAGGAAAAGGTAGATATACCTAGAATCCCTGCCATGAAAATTCCATTGTCGGACCAAGGAATCATCCCAGATGTTAGCGTACCGCCGACCTCAGAATTTCGAGCTAAAACTCTCCGATCAATGTGTAATTTATCATAGTTTTCTTCCATGATCTTTGGTGTTAAAATTAATGAAACGTACATAGCACAACCAAATACATTTGCTAAAAAGGCAACAATTAATGTTGACAGGGTTACATTACCTGCTGAAGTTAGCTGGTTCTGGAATTTGGAAACAATTACTTTTAGTACTCCTAAATGCTCCAATAGACCACCAAATCCCAATCCGAAAATAATGACGACAATTGAGCCAAGCATTCCCTCGATCCCCCCACGGTTTAGAAGATCATCCATGAATTCAATGCCTGTATCAATTGAAAAACCACTGTAAGCCGTACCGAGGGCCACAGAAAAATCCATCCCTTGGAATACGGTAGCCCAAATGATCCCTAAGAGAGCCCCTGCAGCAATCGTTGGCATAGAAGGTTGTTTTAGTGCGAGCATTAGAATGACAAATATCGCAGGAATTAGCATCCAAATTTGAATATCGAAGTTTTCTAGTAATGCAGTCTTCAGAAATTCTACTTTTTCTAAATCTGTATTTTTCACGCCATACATAAACCCTGCTATGGTAAAAAGAATAGCAGTAATAATGTATGCAGGGACATCTAAATATAACATGGCACGTACGTGTGCAATAACATCCACTTTCGACATTGATGCTGCGAGTACGGTACTGTCAGATAGTGGAGAAAGTTTATCTCCGAAGTATGCACCGGAAAGAACGGCACCAGCTACAAGCGGCAGAGGGATACCCATTCCCTCTCCAATTGCCATCATTGCGATTCCAGCAGTCCCGACTGTTCCCCAAGACGTACCTGTTGCCAAAGATGTGATCGAGCAAATGACGAGAGTGGCTAATAAGAAAATGCTAGGGTGGATAAACTCCAATCCGTAATAAATAAGTGTCGGTACGACTCCTCCTGCAATCCACGTCCCGATAAGGGCACCGACTGCAATCAGAATTAATATAGCCTCAAGACCATTCGAAATCCCGTTTGTAATAGCGCCTTGCAGTTGCTCGTATCGGTGTCCTAATCGTAATCCAAGTAAAATAACAATGAACCACGATATAAATAGTGCTAGTTGTATCGGTAAATCAAACATCGCGGTAAATGAAAAAACAATGGCTAAAAACAACCCCAATGTAAAAATAATTTCTAACATAGATGGTAATCGTACATGCTTCACTCTAACGCCCCCTTAAAATAAAACGCTTTCAAAATCTTGTTTTTAAAAATTAAATTTTTGTTTTACAATCATCCGCCAGTTGAGTGACTCATAACCAAAATCGAATTAGAATAACTTAAACGATCAATGACATTGCCTATCAAGCTTTGGCACCTAATAGGCAGGTTCTTCCTATAGAAATTCAAAATACATTTATTTCATCTGCAGATTTAATGGTTACTCTCGATCGAATAAAGTGCCACCTGATATACCAGGATTTGTCATTTCGTAGGGGTTTAAAATCAAATCGAGTTCTTCCTCTGTCAGCACGTCATATTGCAGGCAAAGCTCTCGTACCGATTTGCCTTTTAAAATGGCTTCCCGTGCAATTCGCGATACAACTTCATATCCTAAGTGCGGATTCACGGCTGTAATTATTCCCACACTTTTTTCAACATATTCTTTCATCCGGTCTTCGTTTGCCTCGATACCGGTTAGACAATAGTCTGTAAAGCTTTTAAACGCATTGTTCATAATACTGATGGATTGAAGCAAGTTAAAGACTAGCACGGGTTCCATCACGTTTAATTCAAGCTGTCCCGCTTCAGAGGCCAAGCAAATTGTATGATCGTTTCCGATGACCTGAAAGGCGACTTGGTTAATGAGCTCCGCCATTACTGGGTTGACTTTCCCAGGCATAATGGAGGAACCAGGCTGACGTGCAGGTAAGGTAATTTCACCAAGTCCAGCACGCGGGCCGGAAGCCATCAATCGTAAGTCGTTCGCGATTTTGGACATATTCATCATACAAACCTTCAATGCAGCTGACACTTCTGTGTAGGCATCCGTGTTTTGTGTTGCATCGACAAGGTGCTCAGTACCGACAAGCGGCAATCCGCTTAAGTCTGCAAGGTGCTTGACGACATTTTTGATATAGCGAGGGTCCGCATTTAAACCTGTCCCTACCGCTGTCGCGCCCATATTCACTTCGTAAAGATGCTGGCGAGTTTGCCCAATTCGTTTAATATCGCGTTCCAGTACGCGGCTATAAGCTTCAAATTCTTGACCAAGGCGAATTGGTACGGCATCTTGAAGATGGGTGCGTCCCATTTTTATGACATGATCGAATTGCTGAGCTTTCTTCTTGAAGACATCCAACATGTCATTCATGGTATCCAGTAGCTTTTCCAGCAAATTAAGGGTTGAGATGTGAATGGCTGTCGGAAACACATCGTTCGTTGATTGCGACATATTTACATGACTGTTCGGACTTAATTTTCCATATTCACCTTTATTATGACCGAGCAGTTCAAGCGCACGGTTTGCAATGACTTCATTTGCATTCATATTCATTGAAGTGCCGGCTCCGCCCTGGATCGGATCGACTATAAAATACTCGTGCCATTTTCCTTCCAGTATTTCATCTGAGGATCGAACGATTACTTCACCAATTCCTTCATATAGACGCTTGACATCCATATTGGCTAGTGCGGCTGCTTTTTTTACCATTGCTAGCGCTTTAATCATTTCATTATGAATTTTGTAGCCAGTGATTGGAAAATTTTCTACAGCGCGTAACGTTTGTATTCCATAATAAACATCTGCAGGAATTTCCTTTTCACCGAGAAAATCTTTCTCAATTCGGTATGCTCTCTCAACTCTCACCATTTTCCCCTGCTCCCCTTGTATGTTTTAGACTGTAATGTCATCTGCAACTGGTGTTTCCATCATTTCCTTCACCTTTTGTGGGTCCTGTGTCTTGCCTAATACCCACATCAATTTAGGAACGATAGCTTCTGTATTCATATTTCTGGAACGAATGATGATATTTTGATTTACTTTTCGCCCCACTTCATATATATCTATATCCTCCCCTTCCTCTAAACATTGAGTAGTAATGACAACTGATATTCCACACTCGGTCAACTCATTCAATTTCTGCAAAATGTTTCTTCCTTGAAATGGAATGCCACCGCTTCCATAACTTTCAATTACAATTCCTTTACATTGATTTTTCAGAATATCAAAGAATTCTGGCTTAATCCCGGGATGTAACTTAATCAAAGAAACATCCGTACAAAGGGAAGTATCTAACTTAATTTCCTTATTCTTTGGTGAATGAAAAGACTTATTATACTTAATATCATCTTCATGTATAGAGGCAATATAAGGATAATTAATACTTTCAAACGAGTCATAGCTTTTCGTTCTCAGTTTAATGGCCCTTGTTCCCTGGATAACTCTACCGTCAAAAACCACATATACCCCGCCTATATCTTCACAAGCAAATCGAACCGCGTCAGAGATATTTCTTTTGGCATCTGTTTTCTTAAAGGCAATTGGAATTTGAGAACCTGTAATCACTATTGGTTTATCTACATCTTGTAACATATATGAGAGCGCAGCTGAAGTGTAAGCCATTGTATCCGTCCCATGGGTGATAACAAAGCCGTCGTAATCATTGTATTTTTCATAAATAGATTTTGCCATGTCAGCCCAATATTCCGGTTGCATATTTGTACTATCAATATTCATCAAAGGCTTACTATCAATCTGACAGAGACTATTTAATCCCGGTAGATGACTTAAAATTTCTTCGGCTTTCATCTCAGGAAATAGCCCATTTTCCCCTTCTAACGAAGCAATTGTCCCGCCGGTAGTAAGTAACATCAACTTCTTCAATATAATACCTCCCTAAAAACTCCCTTGTTTCAGCATTAAAATTACTATAAGCATATTGACAGAAAAAAATGTATTTTCAGTAAAAAATACGCGTTACGCGTACTTTAATTGTAATTATAGTGATGTTTCAGGGTGAAATCAAGCAAATGATATTCATAACGCGTACATTTTGTATTCATATGATGATATAATAAATTGAAATAAAAGGAGAGTAATAAGATGATTTTAAATAGATTAACTACATTAAGGAAGGGCAAAAGGTGGTCATTGCAATATACGGCTGATCGACTCGGAATCGCCAAGAGTACTTATGCCGGTTACGAATCGGGGCACCGCCGCCCTTCATTAGAAGCCCTTAATTCAATGGCTGATTTATTTGACACATCAACCGATTACCTTTTAGGTAGAGTTGATCATCCAACTTTTCAGCTTGAAGAGGATACAATAAAGTCAGTTCAATTTATGGAATTAACTGATCTACCAAATTTAGAGCTGGCAGTGGATGGAACCTCTCTTTCTGTAGAAGAAATGCACCAATTTATTGCTTTTATTAGAGCTAAGCGAGAATTGGAAGGAAAGGCACCATAAATGCTATGTCTCGCTTGCTTCCTACTATTCAACACAAGTTAACGTCCAATGCTCCAATTTCCAAAAAGAAGACGTGAGTTTTTCAGTACGGAAAAATGGCAACAAATAACTTCAGCTACCACTGAAAATGTGGTTCTACTGAAGCAGGTTTAGCTTTAGTGCTAACGGAGGGGGATGAGTTCCCTAAACCATTAAGAAATTGCTTCGAAAATAAGGAACGTAAACCCATCGGCACTTGATAAACCTCATTTTTCCAAATAGCATGTGTATCCGTAGACGGTTCATTTCCCTTGATTGTAATCCCGAGTTCATCAAATATCTTCATTGCTTCACCGCCTTTATAAAGGGCATGAGCACCTAGGTTCATGAGAACGCCATTTTTATTAATGGTCATCGATCGTCCACCGTATCGGTCTGATTTCTCAAGCACCACTACCTTCTTACCTTCCTTTGCTAGAAAAAGAGCAGCTGTTAATCCAGCAAACCCACCACCAATAATGGCCACATCAAATTTATTCATTTAAATCCCTCCTATTCTTTTCATTAATCAAGACGGATAGAGGGTTTCAATTGTGACAAAAAAACTTAATTTATGAAAACCTTTTTCTTTAGCCGAATATACGAACCAGTTTACTTATGGGCTATATTCATTATT
This sequence comes from Bacillus sp. V2I10, assembly GCF_030817055.1. NCBI lineage: Bacteria > Bacillati > Bacillota > Bacilli > Caryophanales > Bacillaceae > Bacillus > Bacillus sp. V2I10. Next base: position 317,241 of record NZ_JAUSYV010000002.1, read on the forward strand.
GGACATATGGTGGCACAATTCGCAGATGCTACCTTTACTGGCGGTATCCATTATGTAAATAGTTTTTTCACAATCTGGCCCGATTGTTGATCAAACTCTTGAAACCACTCTTCAACAATCCTGCCCTTTAATGGAATAACTACATATTCAAGATAAACTAACTAATTTCCTTACTCCAGAATCGGCCCGATTGTTGAAGATCAAAGGCTGTTGAATCTGGATCACACTTATTGAACTCTAGCACCCGTTACTTTAAGTACTATACTTCACAATCTGCTTCGTTAATAAAACCAAAAAAGGCGATACCTTTAAAGAATCGCACTCATTTAGACTAGTTAAAATATATTCTTGATTATACGAATCATCATTCTTGGTATAAACATTAAGATGTTCCAAACTAATTCAAATAAGATTGAATCTCGAATTTCAATAAGTATGTCTTTAAAAATGCCGCCCTGACCATTCTTTTTTTTTTGATTTTCATCCTCTATCTCCTAATAACTCAATATTTACTATTATGACCCGATTTTCTAAAAAAATATTTCGATTATCCTTTCTGTTAGCACAACAAGAGCTGTCAAAATGACAGTTCTGATCTTCAAGTATGCACCCGTTAGTTTAGTAAGGAAATGATTTCAATACTCAACAATATTAAGCCATTGACCATCAGGACCAACAGTTATGTGAGGAATTTGGTTTGTTTTGTAAAAGGTTTCCTCAATGCTAACATAAGAAATCTTCCTATTAGTAAAATCTTTGTGCTTCGCTTCTTCTATCATCGCCGTTTGAAAGGATGGATGGAACGATTTCAAGGAGTTGGTACGTATTATTTAGACCATTACTTATACTGGTATCGTTGGATTGAGTGGCATTTGAAAATCGGGTAGAGAAAATGCTTATTTCACTTGTCAAAAATCTAACTATTTCACAGTAGAATCATTAAAAGAAAACAAAAAAAATCAACTGTTTTCAGCGACTTAAAGTAGCTGATTCAATTGTAATTAAAGGATTTTAGAAATATTTGTAAAATATAAACACTTATAATTCTTCGTTATTCAATTAACGCAGCAGGTTAATTGAAGAAAAACCGTAAAATAAAGGGAGAGAACTGTGAATAAAGAGATAAATCTTGGAAAGTATTTGAAGATGTCATCTACGTTTGAACAGTTAAGAAAATTAGAGGAGATTCTCAAAAAAGAAGGAGATTCTTTAGGTGAAGATTTAAATCTTTTCTTACACTCTGAACGTTTTGCTTATGATGTTACTCCCTATGATGTAATTACATTTGCGAGTACGGGTATGGATGGTCTACATTTCGGCTTATTAACCGACTTTGGAACGGTATTAGATATAGAGAATGCTTTTGTTGTCTGCGTTAGCCCAATGGATTATGGTGAACATATAAAAATTGTGGCTCGAAACATAATGGAGTTTGTGGGCTTAATTTGTACAATGAAAAGTGCAGTAGCAATTTCTAACTTTATTTTCTTTCAAGAAGAGGCAAGATATGTAGATTACTTAAAAGAACTTAAGCAACAAGAAAATGATGAATATACAGAGAAAGCAAACTATATAATTGCCAATTTAATGTCTACAATCAAATGCGAATTAATTGACGATGTATACGATTATGTAGAAAGAAAGGTAAAAACAGGGAATAGGAATAACGCCTTTAGGAAATAAAAATTGTAATCATACAATCTACAAACTTGAAAAAGATATTGAGGTTAACCTAAATGAAGTAAAATCTTTTTTTAATACTTCAACTATAGAAAGTAAACTTGCATTTATTAGAGATGCTCAATTTACTGCCTTAATTCCATATGAAAAAGAGTTAAAGGATTTAGTAATCGATGAAATGCTTAAATTAGGTCTAACTTATGAAATAGGTAGACTAAAGAATCCGTATTAAAATAATCCCATTAAAATTATCTACTAACGGAGGTTTTAATTAACAAACGATTATGAATTACTAAAATAAAAACAGGGTTTAATTCTACACGATTTGTAGATCAAACTCTGTTTTTATTTTAAACCTTAGTTAGCAACAATCTTTGAGAAAACAGCGTTTTTTAAATGCATTTAACTACTTGCTACAAAAAGAACCTAGGAAAAATCCCAGGTTCTTTCTATAATTTAACGATAGATGATTTTAAATTGAAAGTGTAATACTTTTAAACTCCCAAATATTCATCATTATTTTTTATAATTCTACTTTCCATTTGATTTTTTTAAACGTCCTATATGAATATCTAACGAAGTCTAAAAATTTATAAGGTATTTTCACCGGAATCTTATACAACGTTTTTTTATAGATCTTATAGTACGCCTTTACTAAATCATCCCATTTTTCATCTTGACCCTCTTTATAGAAGTCAGATATATCCACAACATACCCCCTGCCATCCTTCATCATTACGTTTTTACCGTGAACATCATATGGATTTAAACCTTGGCTTCGAGCAAAAGTAAGAGCTTGATCGATATCTACAATGACACTCTCTGGTATTTTAATTCCTTTTGCGATTGCATCATACAGTGTAATTCCGTCTAATCTTTTTAAAACCAGATAATTTTGTCCCTTATATAGTAAGTTTGAAAACGCTGGATGTATGCCTAATTGGGTATATACATTCGCTTCTTTTTCTAAAGCTTCAAAACTTCTCCCATATACTTTGACAACTGCATTAGGATTAGATTTATGCGAAAATACAGCAGCATAATTCCCTGTCCCTAAGCATTTCCAATCCTTAGGGACATTTTTAGCAACAATTGGATCATATGCGCTTTTGCTTATTAGAATAACTTTATGAATAAGTTCTTTTTCTATCATATTTAAAAATGTGTTATTGATCATTAAACTTCCTCAAATTCGAGTTGGATTTTATATACTAATTTATTGAGAATTTAGCTTTGTTTAAACACGGCTCATAGCTAGCACCTTAATTTATAACATAGAATTAACTCTAAATGATTATATAAAATTCATCAACTTCTTCTTTATCTTCATCTATCCATTGCTGCCACGCAATATTCTTTACTGGACGGAGACGTCATTATATATACTCTCCTCCTATATCAGATTTGGAAAAACTTAAATATTCGTTGACCTCATATTAAAAAACCGCTTTATAATTAAAGCGGTTTTTGGTTTTTATGGACCCCTACCGAGTCCCCACCAAATTCAATTGCTTCTTGGTCGAGCGTGTAAGATTCTACTGTGAAATTTGTCATATTTAAATACCTTCACTCTTATTTTATCCAATTATAAGATAAGATTTATTCCATTAAACTCCCTCTATAAAGAAAGGAATAACTCTGGATTTCTAGCTTTTTCTTAAGATTTCATTAGGATTTATTTTAATTAGACATCAAAGTCATGGAAGTAAGTTGAAAATAAGGTTATTTTTGGTGCGTTAGAGAAAAAAAGTCCTTAACTACCTAACCACTCCTATCCAAAAAGTGGTTACCTAGTTAAAGTATGGTTGCACTGGTGGATGTCCACATGTCTCATGGAGGTCAACCCTCCCATATCTCACAGAGTCTACGCTCCAAAATTCCTTCGTCCAACCTTTCCATGAGGTGGATGTCAGTGATGCTGCCCGACAGGATCAAAGTCCGTACTTTAATTGTTTTACTGACTAATCCGTGCTTCAAATGTCTAAATAATAATCCTAAATAAAACCTTTTGAATATTAACTAATGAACCCTAAGCTGCTTTCAGTAAAGGAGCCATATGAGGAATATCCTTCAACATTCTATCTTCACTAAATTCACATTGTTTTGTACCAATCGTAAAAAGAATACGTATCAGCTTATTACATATCGCTATAAGAGACTGCATTTTCTTTAGAGGATTATTTTTACGTGTTGTAAAATACTCATGTAAAGCTTTAAAAGCAGTGTTCTTAGCTACCAAAGGCATCGCTACTCGGAAGAGGAGAGCCCTTAGTGTCTTCCTGCCTCTCTTTGTAATCTTCGTATGCCCTTTGTGCTTTCCAGAGGTGTTCTCCTTTAAACTCAACCCAGCTAACTTGATGATTTGTCGAGGGTGAGAATAGTAACTTAAATTCCCTACTTCAGAAAAGAAGCCAGCTACAGTGTCCTTGCCGATTCCTTTGATGGCCAACATTTGTTGAACACCTGGTATCCGTTCAAGGAGTCCATCAATATCAGATTCTAGTTCTTCGAACTTTTCATTTATTAACTCATACTTGTCTAGTAAAGTGCGAAGCTCTAATTTAGCCATCCTTGAACCTTCACGAATACCGATAGAGTCTTTGGCTACCCGTTTAAGTTCTTGAATTTTACTGAGTCCAACCGCACGTTTTACAGCCTTTCTGAGGTGAATTAGGATCTCTTGTTCCGAGACTATCTCTAACTCATGTGGTAATACGTTTAACTTTAATAATTGTAATGCTGCTTTTCCTTCCCAATCCTTAAACACTGTAAGGAATTCAGGAAAATATCGATCTAACCAGTTATGAATTTGCCCCTGCACAGCTTGTAAGTCAACAAATAAGAGATCGCGTATTTTCCTTGCCACACGAAGTTCTGCATAAACTCCTTGTGGAATATTAGGTTCGGCATATCTCCCATCTTTGACTAGTTGTGCAATGACTTTAGCGTCCTTCACATCATTTTTGGTTGGAGAATTATCATCTAATTCTTTAGATTTCTTCACATGCATAGGATTTACAACTACAAACTTTATCTCCTCTTCTTTCAGAAAATGAGCGAGGTTGAGCCAATAATGACCTGTCGGCTCCATTCCTATTATCGCCTGTTCCATGCCGTTCTGTTCCATCAAATGTTTTATCCAGCCTAAAAAGAGTTCAAAATGATCTTTGGTGTTCTCAAAGTGACAAGGTGTTCCAAACTCTAGTCCTCTAAAATCTTGAGCACGAGCTACATGCTTGTACTTCGCAATATCTACACCTACAATTAGTGTTTGAGAAGTTATTTGAGCAATCTTTTCATTTTGGTTATAATTCATATTGAAGGCCTCCTGGTATATATGTTTTGTCCTTTTCGCTGGCCAGCTTCAGGACACTCATATCTTACCAAGAGGTTTATTTTTTGTTCAAATCCCATTTTTCTTCATTACAGGAATGCTGCCCTTTACCTCAATAAGAAGAGGTGACACTTTGTTAAGCAATCGCCCCCGAGTGTTGAATATCATTTATGTTGTCTTATCGAAGAAAAGCGTCCTATAATTGAATAAATAAAATCTGACTTTACTCATAAAGTCACTTAATTCTTATTGAACTACCGCACCCGTTACTTTAAGTACAATATTTCACATTTTAATTAAAATTACCTTTTTCTAGTAAATACTCTTCATTGGAATTTTTTAAAACAATATCAAAATTTTGATGATAAGGATGCATAAATAAATCATATTGAATTCTACGCTCTTCATGAGATTTTCTTAAATAATTAATATCTGTTCCTCTTTCAGAAACATCACGAATAGACCTTCTCATTAACTCGGTTTCTCCATCAGTATATAAGTAAACTTTTAAATCAAACAAAGTTGGATTTATAAAGGCAACACTCATTCCTTCTACAATATTCACTTTGTTTCGTGAAGAAATTAAAGTGCTCTTTTTATAATGCGTACCTATTGTATAAAAATCTAAACCATCTCTCATCATGTTTATATCTCTCTCTAAAGCTGTTAAATTATGAGCAGCAGGATGACAAGCTGTCATTTTATAATGATGATTTTCATTGTTATATTCATAATCTAAAACAGTGTACTTCCTAATATTAGAGCCAATAATATATGGGTCAGTATTAATATAATTCACATCATTATTTCCCAAAAGTTTTAAAAGATTATTTGCAAACGTTGTCTTTCCAGAAGCACCATGACCCGAAATCCCAATGATTATTTTTTTATCTTTACTGCTTATTAAATTGGCTATCTCATGTAATACCTTGTCCATAATTTCCTCCATTTGGTGGTCTTGTTGAACTAAAGCCCCCGATTGTTGAATAACGGATACAATTAAACTTATAGCCGAAAACGTTAGATATCGCTACTATTAATATCAAGTGAGTAATCACCGGATATATAGTTTGGGATTTTTCCAGGTGAGTTAAATAGACTATTCTTACTGAATATAGTAAACCCAACCTCTTCCACATCGACAAATGTTTCGACTTTATTTATATCAACATTTTTAAAGAACACTTTAGGTTGTTTATTCCATTGTCTTGAGGGAATTAAACCCTGCTCTACAATACCTATCCCGTGAAAAATAAATACACTTAGTCCATTACGGGGTTTCACCAGCAAAACGCGGATTTACAACGTTTAGGATATTCCAGTATTAAAAATCCCAATGTCTCAGTGATATAAATGAGACATTGGGATTTAATTATTCAACAATCGCGCCCTTTTCTTGAATAACTAATATGCTTTTAGAAGCTGGTATTGGGAAGATCAAAATCTGTTAGAATTGGTACGTACTTATATAGCATTAGTACCCGTTCGTTGAGTAACTTTATTCATCTTCTAAATAAACATCGAAATCTTTAACATGACTGCATTCCCAGTAATTTCAACATCATAAGATTCGCTTTTTTTCGAAATTTGCACCATAACGGGGTTAAGCCGAGATACGTGTAAAAATGGGTCATAAGCTGGATTTTACTTCCAGTTATGACCCGTTTATTGTGTAGTAGAATCGTCTTTTCAACTCTCGATTCCCGATAGTTGAATACGAATTTAGCACACCTTTTTTCGTAATATTCCTACTACAAGTAGTAGCAAGGGAAAGAAAAACCCAAAGGTTAAAGCATAGGGTGTCCATATTTTGGCGGTAAAGAATTCGTAATAAACAATGTTAGGGCTTATGACAAGGGATAATACAACGGTAATCATCCCTAGAGGATAAGTTAGCGAGCGATATTCCTTCAAATTTAATGTTTGGGCAAGTCCTAAAACGGAAGCATAAAAACAAATAGTCATTTTAAAAAAGATAGAAATAAACCAAATTACAGCTATCACTGCCTCTATCCTTTGCAGAAATTCACCTATATTGATTTTTTTAGCTAACATATAGGTTGGATACTGAATTCCTGCCGTATGATAAGCTCCAATAATACTAATTGAAAGAAATGTAATCAAAATGGTAACGATTCCTCCGATTAGAGTTCCTATCAAGAGGACATTTCCTGTTTTTTTCGGATCATTTACATAAGGAAAAATGGTTAAAAACACAATTAATTCTAAGAACAGCACTCCGATATGGACAACATTTGCTCTTAGTAAAGTTTTGATATCCGCTTCAAATATAGGCTGTATTTTTTTAAAGTCGATTTGAGGAGCAGTAGTTAGAACAACAATAAATAAAAGAAAGATAACCAAAGGCATCAAAATCTCGGAGGATCGTGAAAATACTTCAAGTCCATGGCGAATACCCATGATGACAATGGAGAGAAATATTATGATAATGGCTTGTATGGGGGTTTGAGGCATAATTTGTGTTGTGATAAAATCCCCGATTACCCTAACCAAAAATGCACATATAATAAAGAAAAACGTAAAATACAATACGGAAATCGTTTTTCCTAACCATTTTCCAAGAATTTTTTCACTAAGTTGAAACAACGTCAAATTTGGGGAGAGTTTCGCCAAGGCGTTATATAAAGGAATAAACAATAAGCCTATTCCTAACCCAACAATGCTTGCTATCCAAGCGTCTTGTTTCGCTTCTTGAGCAAGGCTAGATGGTACAATCAAAATCGTTGTACCAATATTAAATAAAACTACTAACATCATCAATTGAAGTGCAGATATTTTATCGTTTTCGATCATTTTATCATCCTTTATTAATCTTCTTATTAATTTAACCAATTTTAACCAATTTTAACTAAATTTATCCCTACTATTTGTAAATTGGGTGTTTTTGCTCAATCCCTCGAAAGGTCCATTTTGAAAAATACAACGCAGATATTGTAGTACTAGAAAATGAGACACTTTTTGACCGGTTACACCTTATCGTGGTGAAAACCGGTTGTTTTCCTTAGCGTTGTAAATTCGCGTTTTGCTGGTGGTACCCCATGCCCATCAAGCTAACGATGATGAATGGTTAGTGAAGAGCTATTTCTATAAGACAATCTTTCATGCTACTAAAGAAAGACATACCAAATAAGCCTAAAATAGGTCATTTTTTTGCGCTATGCTGCTTTCTTGTGACACATGGTATAATCATAGACAACACCCAAAATATCAAAGACTGTCTTTTTCTCGTAACGATGGGATTTTCGCCCGTTTTTCTGTAGGAGGGTAAACAGGCGAAGGAGGATCTTTGATAGCTCTATGGGCAGTTTAGATTAGCAATCCATAAGAAACAACCCAAGTTGAATTATGCTAAAATGTAGTTAATGTATAATGTAGATATCCCTCATGAACAAAGGAGAACTGAAAATGAGAAAACTCGTTCTATTTCTGCACGCATCGCTTGACGGTTTTGTAGAAGGGCCGAACGGTGAAATGGACATTGGCTGGGTTTCCTACGATGCTGATTTGGAGAAACACGCGAAAGAAATTCTGAGTACTGCCGACACTGTCATTTGGGGACGTGGGACTTATAAGATGATGCACAGTTACTGGCCATCTGTGCCTTCGAACCCATCAGCTTCGCAGCATGAACGGAATCATGCCGAGTGGATCGAAAAGACAGCCAAAATCGTTTTTTCCACGACGCTGGAGAAAGTCGAATGGAACAATTCCAGACTGGTGAAAGAAGATGTCGAGGAAGAGATCAAGAACCTCAAACAGCAGCCAGGCAAGGATATGGTCATCCTCGGCAGTCCTAGGTTCGCACACTACCTTATGCAGCTTGATTTAATAGATGAGTATAAAATTACGGTTTCTCCCGTCCTGATCGGCAGCGGGTTGCCGTTATTCCAAGGTCTCAAGGAGAAGATCAATCTTAAACTTATCGAAAACAAGACATTTGATTCTGGAGCCATAGGCCTCGTTTACCAGACGGTTAGATGACCTTGTCTCCTAAAGTAGATTACGCTAACGGATTACGTTAGCACAATAAAAGCAGCGGCAGTCTAGGTCTTTCGAGTTCCTAGTCCGTCACTGCTTTTTTTACGAGTCAGTCTAATTCAGTTTGTTGGGTGATCGTGTCGTTTGAGCTTAGAGTAAGGAGAACGCCAAGTCGGACGCAATTCAGGGCTTAGCGTATATTTTCGTTAAAATGTTGGCGGTACCCCGACTGTAAAAACAATTGAATTAAACCAGAGCTTGGATGAATTCATTTTTAATGTAATTTACACAATATACAACATTTTATACATTAACATATATTATAACAATAAAATAAACATATATATTAATGTATATAATAATATAGAAAAACCAATTTGAATCTATTGCTATAGATATTAAAAACACCGTTCATTCTGAACGGTGCTAATAGTAGTTATTGAATGACATTTCATTAATTTGTTTCAACAATCTTAATATCTTGGTAATAATTTACCACTTCTTTATTAAACATATGCCATTCAACACTTGAGGAAATCCGAATTCTGATAACTCTGCTGAAAACTGTGAAATGATGAGTGGTTTTAGTTTTAGTGAATGCAACATTTAATAGTTTTAAAAGAAGACTTCTTTAGGACAACCCTCAAGTACAATTTTTCCTGCGTCTATGACTAATACTCTACTAGCGTATTGAGCCGCTACCTCCATATCATGAGTAATCATGACCACTATTGCTTCTCTTTCCTTAACCAACTTTCCCATTAAGGTTAAGAGTGCTTTCAAGCTTTGATCATCCTGACAAATGGTGGGTTCATCAAGTTAAGATCATCGGATCTGAAAATAACATAGGAGCTACAGCTAAACTTTGTCTTTTACCCCTACTTAAGGAAAAAAGATATTCCTTTCTTTTCTTTTTTAGCTCCACTTGTTCACTAATGACATCTTCAGGTATACGGAAATCTAGAACTGATATCTTCATTTTAAAGTTAACAGTACAGGTTTTTTCAATTGATTATATTTCTAATGATCAATTCGCTGATAGTCTTGCAGATCTTCTCATTTCACTATGTTCTGTAGTCAAACAATCTCTATTAGAGTAAGAATCCAAATCCCTAAGATTTAGTAGACCGGTGACAGTTCAAGATAGACATACATTTATCTTCGTTATTATTACAAATAGATAGATTTCACTATTGATAGTTCTAATTATGCTGAGTTTCTAATCTATTTACTTTCTTACCAAATATAATCATATATAATTTAATATATATAGTAACATATGTATTATATTTAAAAATCACATATACAATTTTGTTAATGTTAATATTGACATTAGTTTTATTAATATATATACATTAATCTTAAATATAATATTAAAGATAAAATGAACATTAACATATAAAACGCCATATATTTCAACATTAACTTTTAAATATATACTAAATTAATTTTAATAGTATCAATCTAATATATAATCACTTATATGTAGTTATATACTAGAATACATACATTAACATATATAGCATCATATAACTTAATAATAACTTTTAAATATATAATAAATTAATTTTAATAGTATCAATCTAGTATATAATCACTTATATGTAGTTATTTACTAGAATACATACATTAACATATATAGCATCATATAACTTAATAATAACTTTTAAATATATAATAAATTAACTTTAATAGTATCAATCTAATATATAATCACTTATATGTAGTTATATATTAGAATATATACATTAACATATATATCATCTTATAACTTAATAATAACTTACAAATATATAATAAGTTTGATATTAATAGTATTGATTTAATCACTTATATGTTTAACATATATAGCATCATATAATTTAACACTAACTTTTAAATATATAATGAAGTTGATTTTAATAGTATTGATTTAGTATAAAATCACTTATATGTAGACATATAAGTGATTTTATACGTTAATTTATTTATAACATTTAACATTAATTACATATTATTTATTACCATATCAAACTAGCAGCTATCGCTATAGACTGCACTATTTCTGCAAATAGCTATTGAATAAGTTTACATTATAAAAAGCAAATACAAGACCTTTATATACTGTATTAATATATAAAGTGACATATACAACAACATATGTTTTAATATAAATGACGTTATTGTTATTTTATACATATAAATCAATGTAATAAAGGATAACAAAATCTCTAATATATATAAATTTATTAAAAGAGGTGTTCATGTTGGCAGCGAAAATAGTAACATTTGGTATAAGCAAGGGTGGCTGTTCAAAATCTACCAGCAGTGGAATTACATCCTATCTATTAAGTAAGGAAGAAAAGGTTTTAGCAATTGATATGGATGGACAAGGAAATCTGACCAGCTTCTTAACCGGGGAGTATGATATATGCAATGTGTTCGAGGAGAAAACCATTCTTGAAGCTATATTAGATGAGGACGCACGTTCATATATCATTAAGATCCAAGAGAATCTAGATTTAATTCCATCTAACGATTTCTTGGCAACATTACCGAGAAGGATGTATGAAAAAGGGTTAAAATTAGATGCTTTACAAAAAGCCCTTCAGCCTGTCATGGAGGATTATGATTGGATTATTATCGATACACCTCCAGCGTTATCTGAGCAGACAGTCATGCCATTAAGTACATATTCAGAAGCTGGAAGTTATGCTGTTGTCATGTTTGATGGATCGATGTTTGCATATTATGCCATTCCTAAATTCTTAGAGATTATTGAAGGAGCAAAAGAGCGATATAACCCTGCATTAAAAACTGCCGGCGTTCTATTCTCTTTAATTGATGCTAGAGCTAAAGAAAATGAAGTGATGGAAGAAGCCATTCAAGAAGATTACCCTGGATTAATGTTTAATTCAATCATTAGGAGAAAAGCTTCTACGAGACGATTAGCGATTTCAGGTTTTGATGGTAATGCCGAATTAAAAAATGCATTAGAATATTACATACCATTTGTGAAGGAGCTGAAAGATCGTGTCAACCAAAAACAGCCTCAAAGATAAAATTAAAAAACCAAATGCTACACAGGCATTTTTTAACTCATATGATACAGAGAAAACAGATGAGAAATTAGATAACAATAGTGATAATAATCTCAATCATGAAAATATAATCAATAATAATGACAAAAATAAAGATAATGATAATAACATCGATAAAGTTAACAACAACACATATGTTAAAAAGGACAATATTGATGTTGTTAATACTAATGTCACCGTTAACAGTGACATTGACAATAACAACGATGATGATGATGATGATGATGATGATGATTATCTTCGTGATTTAGTCGCTGGAAAAAAAACAACAAAGAAAAAAGCGAAGAAGGTATTCACCTCTTTTTATATGGATCCTGACTTAGCTGCAGAAGTAGACAAAATCGCAGCAAGAGGAGAAAAAGGGGATAAGTCCAAACTAATCAATGCGGCCATTAGAAAGTTATTGGAAGAGTACGGGGTTCTCGAAAGAAAATCTTGAAGATAAAACGATTGAATTGATTTCTAAAAACTTTCATTCAAACGAAATCAGATAAAAGAAAAAGAGCAATCAGGTTATTTCTGATTGCTCTTTTTAATATAACGCTTTGTTAATAATAATATTAATTTATTATTCTTTCTTTCGCTCACGAGCAGCAGTATTAGGAGCTGACTTTAAGATTCATTTTTAGATGCAACTGAAGAGATGCTTTTAGAGCGTCTTGCAGCAAGAAATGCACAAATACCTGAAGTTACGTTTCGGTTATCTGAGACTAACCTTAAAGAGTACATGCTTCTATTCGAACCTCCTTCTCAAGAAGAGCTGATCCATCTCATATAACAACAAACGGGTGCAAAAAAGACGAAGTTAATCACTCATTTTTGTTTGTTTAAAAAATCAACAATAAGCGTTTAACAGAACCTCATATTAAGCTATTGCACCTTTAAAAGTTTTACTGTTTAAAAGTACCATTAGCGAATTAGATTTCAAACCTCCATTTCCTTATTGATAATCGACATCTTAATCATTGAAAATCACGCTTCTTCTCTACTGTATTGATGTGAAACGCCTTAGTTACTTTCATACACAACAGATGTTCTTAACTTTTTTGATATATTGAATTCAAATAATATTTGAAACATGTATAAAATAATATTGATAATACAAATATAAACATCAATAATGGTGAAAATAAAATATATGATAATGACAATGATAAAAACATATGACAATGATAACAATGTTGTCATTGTCAATGATGTAATTACTCTAAACATAGGTTAATATCGAGAAATCCGTAAATTTCGATTTCATTAACACTCATCGCTTTCATATATATAAGAACTTTAATAAAAACCCCAGAGAATATGATCTCTAGGGCCTCTTTTTAGTTAGCTATTTTATCGCGTACTTCAATCCAGCCTACTTGCTCAGATACGATCTCTTTTACCTCAGCATGGATGATTTGATCTTTTTCCCTTTCAGATAACCCCACAAATTCCTCTTCATCAAAAGTGATAACAAAATCATTTGGAATCTTAGCGATCACTCTCATAGGATCCCCTCATTTAGAATGTATTGTTATAAGCCGGATCTGGTTATGACTGATTCGTATAGATCTTACGAAGTTATGAATGTCGAGAATGTTCGTTTTTTTCAAGGAATCTTTTTTACAAGGAGCTAGCTTGTAAGATAGTGTATTTGCTAGCTCCTCACTATCATATGAAACGAACAATGAAAATAATCTCCTCCCTCCCTTTCGTGATGCAGCCGCTGAATTGGTGCACTGAACCACTTTTCCGATTCGAAAAACCTAAGAAAAATCAATCCTATCTGTTATGTAAAAGAGGTGAGGGGAGGTATCTTAAAGCATTTTTATGATTGTAAGATTCATTAATTTATAGAAAAAAAGATTTAAAAAGCTTGTCTATGCTCCATTTCTTATAACCAGGCAAAACAAAAACACGAACAATCACCTTGTTCGTGGTGCAGATTTTTTGTATATAGCTAAGCTAAAAAGAACCAAATTTCGTTCAAGTACCTTCACTTATTCCCATGAAAAGCTCGGTAATATATATCATAATTTTCAAAAGATTATAAATATTACCTTGACTGTTTAAATCGGATGAGCCTATACTTTTTATATGGTTTGTTAGTAACCTTAACAAACAAAAAGGTAGGTGAATGATGTGACATCTTTTTCGAAGGGAAAAGCAAGTCCTCCATTAATGAGAGAGCTAAATCGAAACTTAATATTACAAGAGCTTCGATCTCATCCACTACAATCTCGTGCTGCTTTAGCAAAAAAAACAAAGCTTAGCAGACCTAGTGTGTCTGAGTTGGTAAAAGAAATGATAAACGAGGGAATGGTTCGCGAAGTGGGAATGGGAAATTCAACTTCAAATGGGGGCCGTAAACCTATTTTACTTGAGTATAATGCTCAATCTAATTATGTTGGGGGAGCTATCTTACAAGATGGTTTGATAAAAGTGACACTCGCGGACATGAATGGAAACTTCATCAAAACGGATAGTGAATGCATTAAAATGCCTGTGAACGACAATGCGATTATTACCGTTGTAGATTCAATGTTAACAAAAATTATCACCTCTTTTTCAATATCCAAAAATCAGATTCTAGGTATGGTAATCGGCGTACCAGGAATCACCACAGAAACAGGAGAAGGAATAAGATTTTCACCTGGAGTATCCTGGTCGGACAATGACGTAGTAAGAATATTTGAAAAGCAGATTGGTATTCCTGTTGTAATTGACAATGATGTGAATCTAATGACACTCGGCGAATTTCATAAAGGATTGGGTGCCAGTTATCAAAATACAATCTACTTATTTGCAGGAAACGGAATTGGAAGCGGTATTATTATTAACGGAGAATTTATTAGAGGTGCACATAGAGCAGCTGGGGAGATCGGGTATATGCTGATCGGTAACACTTTAAATAATAACTTAGACATGGGTGTTTTTGAATCAAATTATGGTACTACTGGATTACTGCAAAGGATGGAGCGCTTAGGTTTGCCCGTTGATTGCGGTAAAAAGGCGATCTTTCAATTGCAACGCTTCTCATTGCAAGATACAAGTGCTAAGGAGTTATTAAATGAACTGCTTGATAGCTGGACCATAGCTATTGTAAACCTAGCAAGCATCCTAGACCCTGAACTTGTTATTCTCTCTGGGGAAATGTCTGACTTACAAGATGAGTACCTGGAGTTATTAAAGAAAAGCATCGAGAGGTACATACCAAAATTACCATCCATTTCATTAACGACACTTGGTTCTAAAGCTGGGCTATATGGCGCTATTCATCTTGCATTGGAGGAATTCACTCAGTTCGGCTATCAGAATAGATCATTATAATCTAGGAGGGGTAGACATGTTCAAGAAAAAGGGATTAATTAGTTTACTTTTGGTTATGGTATTGGTCATCATTACTGCCTGTAACAGCAACAGCAGTGGGGGAAGTGAAAAAGGAAACAGCAAAGAAAATGAAGGCGATACGGGTAAGCTTGTCATCTATACAGCTCGTGACCAAGCGGTTGTTGACAAGGTAGTCGGAATGTTTAACGAAAAATATCCAAATATAGAAGTCGAGACACTTACAATGGGGGCACAACAAATCTTAGAGCGTATACGGGGAGAGAAAGCAAATCCGCAGGCTGATTTTTGGTGGGGAGGTACACAATCTTCACTCATGGTAGGAGCAGAGGAAGATCTACTTGCTGCATTTAAGCCATCTTTTGATGATGTGATTGAAGAAGAACATAAAGATGCTGAGGGCCGTTGGTATGGTGAAATGCTTTTGCCGGAGGTTATCATGATTAACAGTGAAGCCCTAAAGAAAGAAGATGCCCCGCAGGATTGGGATGAACTTCTAAATAAAGAGTGGAAGGACAAAATTGTTATTCGTGGTGTCATGGCTTCTGGAACGATGAGAACCATTTATTCGTCTATGATTTTCCGTGAAGGAGCAGATACTCCTGAGAAAGGTTATGAATGGCTTGAAAAGCTTGATGCAAATACCAAGGAGTATGCTCAAGACCCGACAAACTTGTATTTGAAATTAGCTAGACAAGAAGGATTGATATCGCTTTGGAATCTGCAGGATATTCTTCTTCAGAAAAATGAAAATAACCAGCCATTTGATTATGTTTATCCAGAAAGTGGTGCACCTATTTTAGTTGACGGAGTAGCTATGGTGGAGGGTGCTAAAAACAAGGCAAATGCAGAAAAATTTTATGAATTCTTATTCTCAAAAGATACCAGAGCTAAACTTGCCGATGAATTATATCAAATTCCAACACGTACGGATATTGCAAAAGAGGATATGCCTGACTGGTATAAAGAGTTAGATCTGAAAGCACTTGATATTGATTGGTCAATAATGGCTGAAAAAGAAGCAGAGTGGATGCAGCATTGGGATGAAAATATTAAAGGAAAATAACAGAGAGAGATAAGTGGTTTTATTTCAAACTATATTGATTTTTTATAACGGCTACATCCATTCATAGGCTGGCCTTGAGAAGATAAAAACCCTCTCGAGGCCTCCTTTATTTCAAATAAAGAAGTTTTCATGAAAACGAGGTGCATAAAGATGAAAAGCGTGAAGCTGGATAAAGTAAGCAAAATGTTCGGTAAAGCTCGTGGAGTTGAAAACGTCGATATCGATATAAAACCAGGGGAGTTCTTTACTTTCCTAGGGCCAAGTGGGTGTGGCAAAACAACTACCCTAAGGATGATAGCTGGCTTCTATTTTCCATCTGAAGGGAAGGTGCTTTTCGATGATCATGATGTAACCACCCTCCAGCCCAACAAAAGAAACATTGGAATGGTTTTTCAAAACTATGCATTATTTCCCCATATGACTGTTTTTGAAAATATTGCTTTTGGACTCGAAGTCCGTAAATTAAGCAAAGCTGAAATAAGAAGAAAAGTAGAGAAAGCCCAATCGATGGTTCACCTCGATCAATATGGTGAACGAAAAATAAATGAGTTATCAGGAGGACAGCAGCAGCGTGTTGCTCTTGCAAGAGCACTCGTTATTGAACCAAACATTCTTTTGCTGGATGAGCCCCTATCAAATTTGGACGCGAAGTTGCGTGAAGAGACTCGCCTTGAAATTAAGCGATTACAGCTGGAGCTTGGTGTGACAACTATCTATGTTACACACGATCAAACAGAAGCAATGGCAATGTCAGACCGTATTATGGTTATGAACAATGGAGTTGTGCAGCAAATTGGATCTCCAGAAGAAATCTATAACAGACCCATCAACAAATTCGTCGCATCTTTTATCGGGGAATCCAATGTACTGGATGCTACTATTGATCAAATTTCTGAAAACGGCATAACGGCTAAAACGTCAGATGGATTGGATTTGAAGGGGTTGCTCAAAAACTCATCACCGAACGTGTCCTTTCGTGCAGGTGAGCCTATTAAACTATCAATACGTCCAGAAGCACTGGCAGAAGGGCCAGGGCCTAATCAATTCAGTGCAGAAGTTCAATTTGTAGAATTTACGGGTGTCACCATCAACTACATTGTAAAGGCAAATGAAACCACGCTTAAGGTAATGGTTGTCAACAAAGGGAACAAGGTGATGAGTCGAGGTGAAAAAATAATGCTCCACATTCCCGAAAGAAGCATTTATTTTATTGGAGAATAGGAGGTGACAACGTATGGCATCAATAGAAGATTTTTCAAGAAATGAAACCTCGTGGTCACGGATTACACGTTCGAAATACTTTATTTATGTTTTGATATCGCCCCTCTTTTTAATTCTACTGGCATATGTTATTTACCCATTTTATCAAACGTTCATGGAGAGCTTTTCAAGTGCAGATGGTTCATTTTCTAACTATAAAAAGTTTTTCAGTCTTAAAAGCACGGCGAATCTGGAGGCATTGTGGAACAGTGTGTACATATCCGTTTTAAGTGTAATCACGTGTGCAGTCGTCGGTGTCGCGATGGCCTTCTTACTAGATCGATATGAATTTCCTGGCAGAAAGATTTTATCGGTGCTTGTACTTGTTCCAATGGCATTACCGCCCTTGGTCGGGGTACTTTCGTTTACATTCTTGTATGGAGAAAGTGGAATTTTCCCTCGTGCAGTACAAGAGCTTTTCAATTTAGAAAGTGTTCCTTTTTCTTTAAAAGGAATTACGGGAGTAATTGTCGTCCATACATTCACAATGTACACTTATTTCTACCTAACGGCTTCAGCCGCAATTAAAGGGCTTGATCCTTCTTTGGAGGAGGCTGCTACAAGCTTGGGCTCCGGCCGAATTCGTATTTGGTTAAAAGTGATTTTACCGATGCTTACGCCTGCGCTAGTTGCATCATCTTTGCTTGTTTTTATGATAGCAATGGCTAGTTATACAGCCCCACTCATATTCGGTGTTGAGCGAACAATGACGATGCAGATTTATCTATCTAGGACAAATGGGAACCTTGATATGGCAGCCACCCAGTCTACCATTCTATCATTTGTTTCAATTTCCTTTCTTATCTTGATGAGATGGTATCAAAACAAACGTAACTATCAAAACCAAAGTAAAGGAATAAGTGTCCACCGTACAGAAGTACGCTCTTCCTTTATGAAGTACTTCTCTATGATACTTTCAATTATCGGAGTAATCGTTCTTTTATTGCCAATTCTTGTCTTAGTTCTTATCTCGTTTTCAGTAGATGGAACTTGGACGATTCAAGTTTTACCACCTGCTTATACCTTTGAACATTATCTAACACTTTTTACTGATGAACGGACATGGCGACCAATATGGAACTCCATTCAAATGAGCTTTGTAGCCACCATAGCAAATATCATTTTCGGTGTAGCTGCAGCTTATGTTATGGTCAGAACTAAATTTAAAGGAAAAACAGTTTTGGACATTTTGATAATGGTCCCTTGGGCACTACCCGGTACGGTTGTAGCCGTAAACCTCATTGCCGCATTCAGCGAACCAACTGTATTCAGCTTTAATCAAGTTCTGATCGGGACGTTTTGGATTCTTCCACTTGCCTACTTTGTCAGACATCTGCCACTCATTTTCAGATCGACATCTGCGAGTTTGATGCAAATGGATCAGTCGATCGAAGAAGCTGCACGGAGTCTCGGTGCTAGTTGGATAACTTCATTCCGAAGAATTATCCTCCCAATGACCATGACTGGAATCCTTGCAGGTACGTTGCTGGCATTTGTACAGGGCATTGGTGAATTTGTTGCTTCCATTTTAATATATAGCACATCGACTATGCCCTTATCTGTAGCAATATTCCAAAAAATGTATGCCTTTCAATTTGGGACGGCATGTGCATACGGCGTTTTGCAAATCCTATTGATTCTTATCGTTCTATTCGTCTCACAAAAATTGACTAATGGAAAAGCTGGATCCGCAATGTAAGGGGGAAAGAAAATGAACGCACTTGAGTTACACGGAAGGCAACTTGATGAATTTAAAAAAGCTGCCTTTGTGGTACTGCCACTTGGAAGCTTTGAATACCACGGTCCCCATTCTCCCTATGGTACGGATATTATCCTTGCGGAAGGTTTTGGGGACTTAATTCAAAAGGACCTTGGTGGTATTGTCTATCCAACTGTTCCATATTCCTCCTGTCCAGGAAAAACGGCTAAATATCCAGGAACGATTTCCGTCCGACCTTCTATCATGCTTGAATACTTGTCGGATATATTACAGGGAATACTCGAACTCGGGACCGAGAGAATTGTCCTTCTGAATGCCCATGATGCCAACATGGGACTTTCACGATCAGTTGCCGAGTACATCACCATTCATTATCCAAACGCAAAGTTTTTATTGATAAATTGGTGGCAAATGGTTGAAGTTGGAAAAGCCGAGGAACTCGGTTTTATTGGAACAACCGGAAGAGGACATGGAGGTCCGTTTGAAATGTCTACTGTAAAAGCTTTCAGGCCTGATCTCGTAAACGTGGAGCGAGAAGATAACGAATTCAATGAGACAAACAAGTATTCGACCCTCCCATATATAACAGTAGAGGGAACACCTGAGAGTTGGGATGGATACACAGGATTAATTAAACAAACAGCGCAGGAAAAAGGAGAAGTAATCGTCAGAGCTGCGGCAGATAACATGAATAAGCTAATAAAAAATTGGCTTATCGGAACCGAGAGAGGAGACTGACATGGATTCAAAATTCAGAAATCAAATTATTGAATTAGAAGGAGATTCATTTCCATCAAAATCCTATACATCGCTGGTTTTAAAACCAGCGTACAATGAAGCAAAAAAAAATTTTTTAAAGTCAATGCTTCAAATTCACACAGCTCATCTAGTAATGCTTCAAGAGCAAGGTCTAGTTACTGAGGAAGAGGCAAAAAAAATTGGTTATGCAATTAAAAATGTAGAAGTAGACAAGCTTCAAAAAGGAGAATATGATCCAAAGTTTGAGGATCTTTTCTTCCAAGTGGAGCATGACTTAATCAAACAGGCTGGGGATATTGCGGGTAATCTTCATATTGGACGCAGCCGTAACGATATGGGAATTGCTATTTACCGAATGACCCTAAGAGAAAAACTCTTGGATCTCCTTGATGGTGCATTGCATTTAAGAAAATCCTTAATTGAACTCTCAAAAGAACATATTGAGACTATTATGATTGGTTACACACACACGCAACAGGCTCAGCCGACAACGCTTGGACATTATCTTAATGCCTTGACCGATATGCTTACGCGTGACATTGGGCGTCTTCAATCAGCCTACCAAACCGTTAACCGCAGCAGCATGGGGGCGGCAGCCCTTACTACATCTGGCTTTCCGATTAGCCGTAGTCGAATGCAGGAGCTGCTTGGATTCGAAGATATAATCGATAATGCTTGGGATGCCGTGTCAGGTGCGGATTACATCATGGAAACAGCCTCTGTTGTACAAATTGCCGCATTAAACCTAGGAAGGTCCACACAGGATTTCTTGTTATGGGGTACTCAGGAATTTGCAGCTTTTCAACTTGCAGCCCCTTATGTTCAAATCAGTTCAATCATGCCACAAAAGAGAAATCCAGTTTCCATTGAACATATGAGAGCCCTGCTATCGGGTGTCGCTGGTGATGCACAGACTGTTCTCACAATGGTGCACAATACACCTTTTGGCGATATCGTAGACACTGAAGATGATATGCAGCCTTACCTTTGGAAAGCAATGGATCGTCTAAAAGGAATATATCAGCTGCTTTCGAGTGTTTTGCTGACTATGAATGTAGATAAGGAACTTTTGTTAAATCGAGCTAAAGAAAGTTTTGCTAATGTTACTGAGCTTGCAGATACGATTGTTCGGGAAGACGGCCTTTCTTTCCGCCAAGCACATCATATTGTCAGCGGTGCCGTCACATCTCTTACCCAATCTGGGAAAGATTCTCTAAGCAATCTTACTTTATCGCTTGTGAACATGTATGCCCAAAAAGTGATTGGAAAACCGTTAACTCTTACAGAGGATACCTTCAAGAACACATTGAACCCAGTTTCTTTTGTGCACGTACGAACTTTGCCCGGAGGACCTGCTCCCAGCAGAATGACAACCACCCTGAAAAAGAAGAACGACGAGCAGCAAGAATTATTAGATTGGATAAAAAGAAAAAAAGATGCCCTTGAACAGTATGAACAGGAATTAAAATTACACGTTCATCAGTGGGCTAAAGAAAGTGAATAATTCAACGTTCCCTCTTTTAGCTGTTGATGGAGGGGGAACGAAAACACTTGCTGTCGTTACTGATTCCACCGGGAAAGTAATGGGAATTGGCCGGTCGAATGCTTCAAACTATCAGGTAGCAGGTATTGAAGAAGCTAAAAATGCTCTAATAGTGGCTATCGAAGAAGTGTTAATAAAGATTTGCAAGAAAGATCAAATTACATTTCAAACAGGTGTTTTCGCCTTGGCAGGAATCGATACTTCTGAAGATAGAGATATTGTCCATCGTATTATTATCAATGCTTGTATACAATGTGGGATCAATATTGAGAAAATCATTATTGAGAATGATGCCCTTTCTACTTTAATTGGGGCCACGTCAAACCGTCCTGGGGCCCTGGTTATATCAGGCACGGGGTCCATTGCATTTGCACATAATGGAAAGGGCGAATACGTACGTGCAGGTGGCTGGGGGCACAAAGTTGGTGATGAAGGAAGTGGCTATTGGATTGGCAAAGAAGCTATTCGCTCAATCTTAATGATGAGTGATGGACGAGGACCGAATACGATATTAAGGGATAAAGTGTTAAAAGCACTCAGCCTGCCAACAGTTGAAGCTCTCTATAATTGGATATATGGAGCAAACGATTCAGTCGACACAATAAGTGAAATCGCTCAAATCGTAGAAGTATCTAGAAGAGAGGGTGATTCAGTTTCCCACACTATTCTCGATGCAGCATCGGATGAACTCTTTTTATTGCTATTTGCTGTGATGGAAAAAACATTAAACACGCATGAGAACAATACAATCATCCTTCAAGGTGGGATTCTTAAGCACAATCAATATATCCAAAAACGATTATCCGATAAAGTCAAAAATCAATTTCCTAATAGTCGGTTAATAACAGCCAATTTAGAGCCTTACGAATACATTGTTCAAAGAGGTATATTGAACAATGAGCAAATAAACGACTAAAAAAGAACCTGCTTTGAGATGAATACTCAACAGAAGCAGGTTCTTTTCATTCTGATGTGTAGAATGTAAGACTATAGCAATCCATAATCGACCATAGAAAACAGATTATGAATACTGAATAATACTTTCATACTCTCTAAGGAAAAGGGATACAGCACCGAGTACTCCAGACCTATCACCTAAAAATGAGCACTTCAATTCTACTGTACTTGGTAGGTACTGCTTCATAATTTCTTGTAATTTCGGAAGTATGAGCTCAGATGATTTTAGTACGCCGCCTCCCATAATTATTACCTCAGGGTTCAGCAGACTTGCAGCGTTAATGATGCCATATGCTAAATGTTCATTAGCTTCATCTATAACAGAGAGAGCAACTATATCACCACATTTAGCTGCTTTAAACGCGTCTTCTCCGGTTAAGCCAGAAGTATGAGCCAGCTCATGCATAGGATGATCAGAGATTTCCTTTATTCTATCCGTAAATTTGTTGCCAATGGATTTCCCCCCAGCAACACTCTCTAGATATCCATAATGGGTAAAAACAGGTTTAAATTCATTTTTCATATCATTTTTATCTGTGACCATGTATCCGATTTCCCCAGCAGCACATGAAGAGCCTCGATAAAGCTGATTGTTGATAATAATCCCACTACCAATACCGGTACCGACTGAAATGTAAAGAACGTTCCTTTTGTTCTTGGCATTACCAAGCCACTGTTCTCCCAAACATGCAACATTGACATCGTTATCGACAAACACAGGAAAAGAAAAATATTGCTTTATCTCTTCAATAAAAGGGTACTGAACCCAATTTAAGCTGGGTGCTTCTATTACTAACCCACTAGAAGTGTTTGTAATTCCCGGTACACCAACGCCCATCCCCAACACTTGAGTAACTTCGATATTCTGCTTTTTAATCATGCCATCTACTTTTTTTGATAACTGTTCAAGTAATCCTGAAGGTAGATACTTTTGGGTAGCAAAGCTACAAGACGCAACAATGTTACCTCCTAAATCACATAAGACCGTTCTGACATTGGTACCACCTATATCTGTCCCAATAATATAGGCTGCCTTTTCATTAAAATATAGTTGAATTGGTCTCCTGCCACCTTGTGAAGAGGACTCGCCTATACCTTTTTCTATAACCCAATTTTCATTTATTAGCTCGTCTACCAATAGCGAAACAGTAGGTTTGCTTATTTTCGTTTTCACAGCTATTTCCGCTCTCGAAATAGGAGATTGATCTTTAATGCATTGGAGAATACATTTTTTATTAAATGATTTCATATGCATAGGGATCCCTTTAAAACTCATAACATCACGGCCTCAATATATAGGTTGATAGTACATAATTAACTAAAATATAACCCAATTTCACAATGTTTACAAAGATTATCACCACTAAAACTGTTGGAATAATACAACAGCATATATAGTATTGAATTTCCAATTTATGTTTTTTCGGAAAATAGAGAGTATTTACATTTTTAGCTCTTTATGGTATTCATTAGATAAGGCACCTTAAGTTAGTTAGTCAGGTTTACTAACCTACTAAATATTCAGGCGGAAAGGAGTGTCTTATTACACTGGTAAAACAAAATAATGAAAGGGGTTACGGTCATTGAAAAAGTTTATAGTAGCATTACTCTCCATTATCCTTGTTATTTCTACACTGCAAATCGGAGGCAATGCAAGTGCATCGCAGGAAGAACCAGATGTAGAGCTGTGGAATACGCTCAAACCACTTGAAACAACGGTCACCTTTTTAAATACAGGGGCCCATCCAGATGATGAAAGAAGTGACTTTTTAGCTTACTTATCAAGAGGGCTTGGTGTTACGA
Organism: Bacillus sp. V2I10; assembly: GCF_030817055.1. Lineage (NCBI taxonomy): Bacteria > Bacillati > Bacillota > Bacilli > Caryophanales > Bacillaceae > Bacillus > Bacillus sp. V2I10. The sequence goes on from NZ_JAUSYV010000002.1 coordinate 341,775, forward strand.
CCTCTAGTCTTATAGCTAACCGTGGCGAAGGCGGACAGAATGAAATCGGAAATGAGTTAGACAACGCGCTTGGGATTATTCGTTCTAGAGAAATGATTGAGGCGTCCAAAATTACGGGTGTTAAAGCATATCATCTTAGTGATACGACTTCTGATCCTATATACGATTTCGGTTTCTCAAAAACACCTGAAGAAACCTTAGCAAAATGGGGAGAGGACCTTACCTACGAACGCTTAATTCGTTTTATTCGTACGTATCAGCCAGATATTCTTATGCCATCTTTTAGAAATGACCACACTCAGCACGGTCACCATAGAGCGATGGAAATTCTAAGTGAACGGGCCTTTGAAGATGCCGCAAACCCAAAAGTATATCCACAACAGTTAAAAGAAGGACTGTCTGTATGGCAAGTGAAAAAGTTGTTTTTGCCAGCAGAATCTCCACAAACAGCTACTACCTCTATTGAGATCGGAATGTACGATCCCATCTACAACATGACTTATCCTCAGCTAGGAGAAGAATCTCGGTACATGCATAAGAGTCAAGGCATGGGTAATGACATTCCTGCAGCTCCTAGACAAACCCATCTAGAATTGCTTAAGACTTCAGTAGATACGAAAGATATCAATGAATTGTTCGCAGGGGTCCCATATGACCTGGCAGAATGGGCTCTGACCCTTCCTAAAAAAGAGAAATCAACGGGTGTCCATTTAACTCAGCTTCAAAAAAATTTAAACTCCATCGTATCAGCTTACCCTAATAGAGACAAGGTTTTCACAAAAACACAAATTGCACTAAATGATGTGCGTAAGCTGATAAAGAAAACAGAGAAAACCAAGCTTGATGAAAAACTAAAGAAAGATCTTCTTCATAAGCTTTCCATTAAAGAAAGTCAACTAGAAACGGTAAGTTTTGTTTCTTCTAACCTTGAAGTATCTGCTGAAGCAGAATCAAATGTCTTAACAAAAGGTCAAAAAACATCTGTGACAATAACACTTAAGAATGGGGGAGAACAAACCCTTAAAGACATCGATCTTTCTTTAGCCGTTCCTATAGGATGGAAAGCATGGGCGAAAAATAATGGGAATGATCTTTCTCCTGGAAAGACAGTGAAAATCATCTACAAAGTTGAGGTGCCTAAAAACGCGAAGGATTATCATGCTTATGACGAACCTGCAATACGCGTCAATGTTGATTTTAAGAATCGTGGAACCAAGACTGGACATACAGAAGAATTAGACGAGACAGTAGCTGTTCTCCCAGATCTCTCTCTCACAATGTCTCCTAAAGATACTGTTGTGAATACAGCAGACATACCAGAGGAAATGCCAATTAAAGTGAAGGTTAAAAACTATTACAGCGGAGAAATCCAATCGTCAATTTCATTAAACATTCCTGATGGCTGGGAAGCAACACCGAATAAAGCAACAGTCAACTTCAGTAAACAGTTTGAAGAAAAAGAAGTAGCATTCAAGCTAATTCCTCCTAAGGACATTACTGAGGATGAATTTGATATTGGGGCTAAAGCGGTAGCGAACGGAAAAACCTACAATTCTACCATTCAGGAAATAAGCTATGATCACATAGGAACTTTCTATTATCAGTATCCTGCACAAATAGATGGAGTTGCCTTCGAACTCCTGCAGCAGCCTAACTTAAAAATAGGCTACATTGATAGTGGGTTTGACACCGTTGCAGATTCTTTGACAAATACAGGGTTAGACATTACAAAACTGACTGAATCAGACCTTGCAACTGGAGATTTGAGTCAATACGATACGATTGTTACAGGAATTCGAGCTTACCTTTCAAGAGAAGACCTAAAATCCAATAACGCACGCCTGATGAAATATGTAGAAGAGGGCGGTCACCTTGTCGTCCAATACCATAAGCCAAGTGATGGCTGGGATGCACTGACGACTGCCCCGTATCCATTGACTATTGGAAATCCTTCTATTCGCTGGAGGGTCACAGATGAGAACGCTACTGTAAATGTACTTCAACCAGAATCACCACTTTTCAATTATCCTAACAAAATTACAGAGAAGGATTGGGAAGGATGGGTTCAAGAGCGAGGACTTTATTATCCAATGAAATGGGACGATCGATTCGAGACATTCGTTAGCATGGCTGACCCTAATGAGGAACCATTCGATGGCGGAATTCTTATGGCAAATCACGGTGAAGGAACCTATCTCTATACCAACTTAGTATTCTACCGTCAAATCCAGGGCCAGGTGCCTGGAGGGTATAGAATTTTCACAAACCTTATCAGTTACGGAGAAAATAAGTAATTTTCAAGGCTTGTACCATACTATTTGGAATGAATAAAGATAGTATACTTCCTTTAAAAACCTCTCTCCTTTGAAGTGAACCCAAAAAGTTAGACACTTTATTATTAGGCAACGGGTAGGGCATGAGTTCGGTATTCTACCGGACTCATGCCTTTTAATTTTGCTTTAATCCGCTCATGATTGTAATAGTGGATATATGCTTTAAGCTCATGCTTAAAATGTTCAATATCCTTAAATTCTTAAAGATATACCAGTTCTGATTTTAAAAGCCCGAAAAAGTTTTCAATGACCGCATTATCCAAGCAATTCCCCTTTCGGGACATACTTTGAATAACACCGTGTTGCTTCAGGTGCTGCTTTCTTTGCTTCTTTCTTCTTCATGGATGGACGCCCCTTTTTCTTTGTTTGCAGGGCGTCAACACCTCCACTTTCGTAAAGAGATATCCATCTATGAATGGTACTTGGATCCTTAATGTTGAAAACAGCAGCTGTCTCTCTTGTTGACGTCCTATGTTCGTGCATATAGTTAAGTACGTCCAGTTTATCGCTTGCAGAATAGATTGTATATACCTTTTCAAATGCTTCTTCCCCGTAATATTCAAATCGTTTAAGCCAAGTACGTAAATCCCCTGTATCTGCACCAATAGAATTAGCGATTCCCTTAAAAGAATCTTCACCTGCTAGATATCTTTTAACGGCCATTATTTTTTCTTCTTTTGAAAATTTAGCCATAGAAAAACTGCACCTTGTTAGATGATGTCTAACAATTGGGGTGCAGTTCATATGATCTCTGGGGTTTTCTTATTTAAATAGCCATTTTTTCGGGCACTTCGATCCAGCCTACTTGCTCAGATACTATCTCTTTAACCGCAGCAAGGATGATCTGATCTTTTTCTCTTTCAGATAACCCCACAAATTCCTCTTCATCAAAAGTAATAACAAAATCACTTGGCACCTTAGCAATCACTCTCATATGATCCCCTCATTTCGGACATGTTTTTATAGGATATTCAAAACCATATAACCATATGACTGAATAATTACCATCCTCACATTTTTAAAATGTCGAGAATGTTCGTTTTTTTCTATGAATCTTTTTTACAAGGAGCTAGCTTGTAAGATAGTGTATTTGCTAGCTCCTCACTATCATATGAAACGAACAATGAAAATAATCTCCTCCCTCCCTTTCGTGATGCAGCTGCTGAATTGGTGCACTGAACCACTTTTCCGATTCGAAAAATCTAAGAAAAATCAATCCTATCTGTTATGTAGAAGAGGTGAGGGGAGGTATCTTAAAGCATTTTTATGATTGTAAGATTCATTAATTTATAGAAAAAAAGATTTAAAAAGCTTGTCTATGCTCCATTTCTTATAAACTAGACAAACCAAAAACACGAACAATCACCTTGTTCGTGGTGCAGATTTTTTGTATATAGCTAAGCTAAAAAGAACTAAATTTCCGTTCAAGTACCTTCACTTATTCGACATGTATAAAATATTTAAGCTTGTTTATCATCTAAATAAATCTCTCCTGCATCCTCATTTCTCATTCTAATAAATATATTGCCTGTTCACTAAATGCCGATTATAGGAAAGCGACCCTTGTTAAATGATAAAGAACAGTTCTTTTCCAGGAAAGTCCTACATATCTTATAACATCACTGCATCACTCATTCACTTTTGGAGGTTGATTAAACAATGGCGAAAGTTAAAGTTCCCAATAAATCGAAAAGTGCGAAAACAAAAGGATTAGGCGGAAAACGATGCTGCAGGTTCTCGACATCCGTCAGCAATGATACTGAAAAGAAGTTAGACGCTCTTGCAGTCAGTACAGGTTTTTCTCGATCAGAGCTCGCAGATTACCTTCTGCAGGCATGTGTCAACTCACCTGACTTTGTATATGCCCTGCAGGAAAAACACAACGTGAATGAAAAATACAAAGTCTATCCTACGATCATTAATGTAGGAGGAAAACAGCAAGTCGTTTACTGAGCCATCAATCCAGGTGGCTTTTTTATTTTGCTTTTTTCTTAGGGGGAATGGCAAACTTCAATCCTTGCTGGATCCATTTCGTTTCTTTTTCATGGCAGCTCTTGCATAGGCCATTGCGTTTTTTGTGCTGAGCAATATCTCTCACTCGGATATATTTATCACATTTTCTGCATTCCATGATTATCATTCTCCTTGATTCCTAGTGTCTTGCTAACACTATTGACCAAATGAGATTGGTTTATACATAGAAAATGTTTTAAATGTCTAGAAGGATCTGATTTTCATTGAAAGACATTGTGAACATAAAAAAATCCTTCTTAAGAAGGACTTAGACTTGTAAACAATTTATTTAATTTAAGGGGGTATTAGCAGTATACCCATTTTAATAATTTTATATACATATAGGTTAATATCTTTCAATAGTGTATTGAATACCAAATAGGGGGAGGGGAGGAGCAAGTCGTTTACTAAGTATCAGTCCAGATGGCTTTTTTATATTTCTTTTCTCTTTGGATCTATTGTCATGGCAGTTCTTGCACAGGTCGTTGCGTTTTTTAGTACTGAGATTTATCTCTCACTCTAATATTCTTATACCATTTTCTGCATTCCATTATTATTAATCTCCTTGATTCTATATGTGTTGATCACTATTGACCAAAAGAATTTTCTTATACATATAAATCGATTTTAAGAGCCTAAAAGATCTCATTTTAATTGAAAGGTTTTATAATAAAAAAGTCCTTAATTAGAAGGACTTTAACTTACAACAATTTATTTTCTATAATAGGGGATATCAGTAGAGACACGACGATACCAAGGTAGTTGTAATTTAAGATTCTTCATATTTCATTAGCCATTCCTGTTTTTTTCTCGATTGAAGGCTAATCTCAGCTATACAATTTTAGAAGCATGTATATTGTTTGGTTCAAGCCCATTACATGCGATTTTCATTTTTGAAAGTGTACCTTTCAATGTCTGTTCTTGATTACATTGTCCATTTAAGTACATTTCTGAAAAGTCTAATACTGCTCTTGCCAACAACTCAACTACATTTTTTGGGGTATAAGAATCTGGCATGTATTTATCATGCAAAACGATACGTACGATTTCTTCTGAAAGCTGTTTAATCTTCATAACCCTTTCGATATCCTGCATTTTAGACCCCTCCATGTAGAAATTTATATAGTGTTTCTGCAAAAGTTTTCCTGAGTCCTTTGTATTTTTTAAAATAATACAAAAGATAAATGCAACTCCTATTTTTTGCTTTAATCTTCACTATTTGATGGATTAATTTTCACAATATAAATTCCCATCATCAACTTAGCCAAGTCTTTAATGGATTAATTTTCGCGATGACAAAACGATCGAATAGGAACACAATAATAATAGATATACCCACTAATGGCATGATGACCCCCATCGCGAGCATGATAATGAATACGGTTCTTGTCATTTTTTTATCTTTTGGATTGGCCGGAGATCCTAGCCTTCCTTCAGGTTTTCGTTTACGCCACATGATAAAGGAACTGACAACTAAGCCGATTAGCCCTATACAAACAATAAGTCCGATAATTTGATTAGCCAATCCGAACAATCGTCCTTCATGTAGTGCAATACCCATAGTAATAGCTTTTGCCATGATGCCATAGTCATTAAAACGAACGTCACTTAAAACGGAGCCAGTATATTGGTCTACATGTAATGTAGCATTATCCCCTGGTTTTGTAGGGGAAGTGGCAATGGTATATACACCCATTTTACCTTGTGGTATGGAAATCGTATAAGGTTTCATTATCTCCTTGTTTTGGGCAATATAGGTAACATCTTCAAGTGATATAGGTACATATCCACTTGTTGTCGAAGAACCTGGAACCGGTAAATTCTCTGTTGCCCAAGGAACATCTTCTGCCACATCTTTTGTTTTAACTGTTGACTCTGGTTTTTCACCCCCACTATTAGCAAAAGGTGGGTACCCAGTATTAGTTGAGGTTGCAAGACGATTTATTTGTTCACCCATCACCCCAGACCAAGGAAGTCCGGTTACAATTAAAATCAAAATAAACACTGATAGCCAAAACGCTGGTACAGCATGCATATCTCGCCAAAAAATTCTCCCTTTCGTTTTAAACCTTGGCAAAATGGTTCCCCATACGGACGCCTTATTTCGTGGCCACCAAATATATAACCCTGTGATGAGCAAAATGACAGCCCAACATGCAGCTAGTTCAACAATTCGATTTGCAACAGTACCGCCAACAATTAATTCACTATGAAGCTTTTTAAAGATCTCTGTAAATTTTTCCTCATTTTTCAATAAACCAGTAATTTCGCCGTTATAAGGATTAATGAAAACAGAAGACATTTGACCATTTTCTATAACACTAAATTCAGTTGTTCGCGAGGCATCGTCATAATATTTAATAGCAGTAATTGTTCCATCAGGATAGGCTTCCTTCACTTTAGATACTTGTGCAGATGAAGATAAGGTTGAGGAACCATCGTTTTGAACATAATACAGTTTTTGATAGAGAATAGACTCAATTTGAGGTTTGAATAAGTATACTGACCCACTAAATGCAAGAATAATAAGAAATGGTGAAAATAGGAGACCAGCATAAAAGTGCCATCTCCAAACGACTTGATAAAGATAGGATTGCTTTTGATTAGTTTGTTTTTCAGAATTTTTTACCTGATTATTTATCATTTGATCTATTTTCAAAGCTTTCATTTGATTTGCTCCTTCTATCCTTTAGAAATGCAACACGTTTTTCCATTCATTTCTTCATTAATTTCTTTAATTGCTTCTTCAAAATTATAGATACTGCCTCCAAATCCTAGTTGAAATTGTTTTGCTTGTTTAAAAGAGCCAAATACGATGACCTGTGGGTGACAGTAATTAAGATTAAGATCTGCATTCAACAGAAATGTCGCTATCTTAGCACTTATCGTTGTATCCTTTAAAAAGTCATAACAAATGATTTGAGAAACTTCTTTTTCCATAACTTGATATCGAAGGAGACCACAATGAGCGCAACAAGTATGTTCGACTTGTTGATTTAATTTGATGAGTTGAACGGAGAATCTCGTGTTTGAATTTTTATTGCAATAAGAACAAATGTAAGGAGAAACATCGGGTTTAGGAATAAGAGTTATTCCATTCGATGTTTTTAGCACCTTCTGCTGCCCAATTAGTGGTTTTAAGTCACGGTAGACAGTCATTTCAGACACACTGAGTCTTTGACTGATTACAGAAACTTTCAAACTCGCTTCTTCTTCTAACCATGTTAAAATTTGTTGCTGTCGTTCAACCGGTAACACATTTGACCCCTCCAATCGATATGGTTATCGATAAAAATCGTACCTTAAGATAACGTGATACATCCTTAAACTAAATGAAGCACGCATTCAGCATACCTTCAATTAAATTCATAATAACCGAATATATTATTTAAACATTGTAAAAAACGGTAAAAAATGTTGAACTTTAACACATTAATAATCAATCCATACGTTGATGAAAAAAGGTGAGGTATTGTGGGGTGAAGGAAACATTTCAGAATTTTATTGAGGTTGAAAAAGATTGATAACGTGTTTAAATACGAGGAGGAATAAAATAATATAACAATTAGAAAATGACGTAAAAAAAGACCAGCAGCTGCCAGTCTAAAGGAATCATTCTAATTGTATTCTATGTGGGCAAAATCTCACTCTAAGTAATTATTAAATAAAAACCTATCTTGGTTTCATCCATCCTAGTTCTTCCGAAATTTCTTCAGCTGCTCTTTTTGTTTCACTTACAATATATTTTGCCACATGGTCCTTAAATCTTGTTATCGGGCCACCCACGCTTATAGAAGCAACCACCTTATTTTCCCAGGAAAAAATCGGAGCTGCAACGCTAAATGTTCCTTTTGTTGTTTCCCCTTTAGAAATAGCAATCCCCAACTCCTTAATGATTTTTAACTCATCTTCTAATTTCTCTAAGTCATTAATTTCGCCTTTTGCAATAAGATCGCGAATAATTTGATACTTTGCTTCTCTATTCAAATTAGCTAAAAGCACCTTTTTAGACTTTAATGCAGTTAGAGCTCTCAATAAGGGATATTTTTCGTTTCATTGTTTTTAAATACAAAGCCATATTCCGCAAGACTTGAAAGTAATCTATGCACCGTTTGAATAGGTATGTCAAGCTCGCGGCTAACTTCAGTTGCACTCCACTCCTCCTTAGCCTCATTCGGTATAATGGCAGTGAGCAGCGTAATAGTAATCAATACTATAGCGATTTAACTTAGATTTGTTGAGACCGACCATCCCAAAAAAAGGTCCAATTAAGGTCTTTAAGTAAGATTTAAAAGATACCTTTGTAATCATAATATATAACTTTTATATGGAGTCATTAACAAGATGTAAAAAACCATGTGCAGAAACCTTTATTAAAGTATCTGCACATGGTTTTTTTATATGGATTCGTTTGTGTATATTGTTTTTCTATCATAGGTCTCCTGATGAGCAATCTCTATTTTCGATTTCACTCACCCTCAAAAATATCCTATCTTTTGATTGAAATAGCTACCTAAAGAATTAATGAAGATCTTTCTTCAAAGTCTTATACGAAAAAGGCTTTTTCTACTCGATAGACTCGTTAATTTCTCCTTCGTTTTTCATAGCTGTAGCTTTCATATAATTTTTACCCCACTCATACATAGACTCTAGTATGGGCATCAGACTTTTTCCCTGTTCTGTCAGTGAATATTCCACTTTGGGCGGAACAACGGGGTAGACTTCACGATGAACAATGAGGTCTTCTTCCAATTCTCGCAATTGATTAACTAACATTCTTTGTGTGATGCCAGGCATAAGAGACTTTAATTCGTTAAATCGCTTTGTTCCCTCTTTGCCCAGATGCCATAAAATAAGCATCTTCCATTTACCACCAATAACAGAAAGTGTTAATTCTTTTTCACAGTTAAACGGCTTATCACAAAGATGTCCCATTTATTTCACCTCCATTTCCAGCATACTGGTATACAATTTGTCACTATATGACCACGAAGTGCGTACTTACGGATAAATATTATACACGTTATACTATATTCTGTATAGGTGATACGATCATAGGAGGGGATCAAGTGAATGGTTTAACTGTTCCACGTGACATTAATTTAGGCGAGGATGCTATCGATGTCTTAAATTCGTTGGAAGTCGATTCCGTAACTTTTGTCCTATTCGGAGCAACAGGGGATTTAGCCAAGAGGAAAATTTTCCCTGCTTTATATAATTTATTTTTAGATAAAAAAATGCCTAACTCGTTTTCAGTTATTGGTTTAGGCAGAACAAAATGGTCTGATGAAACATTTCAAAAACACGTGAAAGAATCATTGCCAATTTTTTCTAGACGTTTGACAAATGACGCTTCCCAATTGGAAGAGTTTCTTCATGCATTTCGCTATAGTCCTTTGGATGTTACGAATAGTGAGGGGTATAAAAAGTTATTAAACATGATTCAAAAAAGAGAAGAAGAGCTAAGTATTCCTGAAAACCGCCTGTTTTATTTATCTGTATCACCAGAATTTGTTGATGTCATTACAACAGGCATCCAAGAAAGTGGATTAGGTTCAACAAAAGGATGGAAACGTCTCATTATCGAAAAGCCATTTGGGCACGATCTGAAGTCAGCCCAAAAACTAAATGAATTGCTAAGCAAAGATTTTAAAGAAGAAGAAATTTACCGTATTGATCATTACCTCGGAAAGCCGATGGTACAAAACCTTGAAGCTTTAGAATTTGCGAATCCTATGTTACGAGCTCTATGGAACAACCAGTTTATTGCAAATGTACAAATTACGGCAAGTGAAACGGTCGGGGTTGAAGACAGAGCGAGTTATTATGACCAAGCAGGGGCAATTCGTGATATGGTCCAAAATCATATGCTGCAAATGCTTATGATGACCGCTATGCATCTTCCAACACAAATAAGTGCTAAAGAAGTCCGTCAAGAGAAGAGAAATGTTATGGAATTTCTAAGACCATTAAAGAAAGAAGATGTAGCTTCACACGTGGTTCGCGGTCAATATGGGCCGGGGGAAATTAATGGTGAACCTGTTATTGGATATAAAGAGGAACCTGGAATTAATGCTTCTTCAGTAAATGATACATTTGTTGCTGCCCGTTTATGGATTGATGATACATTTTGGAATGGGGTACCTTTCTATATCCGTACTGGAAAAAGAATGCGGGAAAAATCCACACGGATTGTAATTGAGTTCAAAGATCCTTTAAAAAATTTGCACATAAACCAAAATGATAAACCTGCCCCAAATCTTTTAATCATTGAAGTCAGTCCGAACGAAGGGGTTTCATTACAATTAAATAGAAAAAATCCATTAAACAATGGTAAAATCGAGCCCGTTTTGGTTAATTTTTCAGCTAGTGCAAAAGAAGTACCAGAAGCATATGAGCTCTTACTATTCGATGCTTTGCGAGGTGATCAAACCTTCTTTGCCCATTGGAAAGAAGTTGAATTATCTTGGAAGTGGGTACAGCCTATTTTGGAAGCATTTGAGGATAATGTCCTTCCCCTTCATCCTTATCCTTCCGGTTCAATGGGGCCAGATGCTTCTCATCAATTATTGGAAGAAGACGGATTTAAGTGGTTATAGGTATTCATGCTTGGAAATAGCGACTCCTTAATGAAAACATATTTTATCAGGTCCCTAATGAAAAGAATAAGTAAATCATAAGCATTAAAAATGAAGAATCTCCATGAAATGCCTTTAATTTTTGTGCATTTTCAAATGGGAAGGGGAAGTATTGTTTGGCTATTTCTTTTGACTATTCTAATGCCTTATCATTTATGAAAAAAAGAGAAGTAGATCATCTAAGTGAATTTGTAAAAATAGCTCATGATCGGCTTCATGAAAAGAAAGGCCTCGGATCCGATTTTCTCGGTTGGGTGGATTGGCAGATTCACTATGATAAAGACGAATTTGGGCGAATCAAACAAGTTGCTGAGAGAATCCGTGATAATTCAGATGCTCTTATTGTCATTGGCATCGGTGGGTCTTATTTAGGCGCAAAAGCGGCAATTGACGCATTGGCCCACAGTTTTCATAACCAGATGAACAATAAAACACAAGTTTATTTCGCAGGTCAGAATATCAGTTCTACTTATATTGCTCATTTATTAGAGCAATTAGAGGATAAAGATATCTCTGTTAATGTTATCTCTAAATCGGGAACAACGACGGAACCAGCCATTGCTTTTCGTTTTCTTCGTGACTATATGGTGAAAAAGTATGGAAAAGAGGAGGCAAGAAAACGGATTTATGCTACCACTGACCAAGCTAAGGGCGCATTAAAAAAGATTGCTGACAAAGAAGGATATGAATCCTTTGTGATTCCGGATGACGTAGGCGGAAGATATTCTGTGCTGACATCAGTCGGTCTCTTACCTATTGCTGTAGCTGGACTGAATATCGATCGAATGATGGAAGGTGCAGCAGAGGCCTATCATAAATATAACAATCCAGATCTTTTATCTAATGAGTGCTATCAGTATGCTGCTGTACGGAATATCCTTTACGGCAAGGGGAATGTTATCGAACTGCTTGTTAACTATGAACCTTCTCTCCATTATGTCTCTGAATGGTGGAAAAAGTTATTTGGAGAAAGTGAAGGAAAAGATCAGAAAGGACTTTTTCCTGCATCAATAGATTATACAACTGGTTTGCATTCCATGGGTCAATATGTACAGGAAGGCCGACGAAATCTGATAGAAACTGTTTTACATGTAAAGAAACCTCGTGTTGAGCTGACAATTCAAGAAGATCCAGAAAATATCGATGGATTAAACTTCTTGGCCGGAAAGACGGTTAATGAAGTCAACATAAAAGCTTTTCAGGGTACAGTATTGGCCCATTTAGACGGAGGAGTACCTAACTTGATTGTAGAACTGGATGAAATGAATGAATACAGCTTTGGTGAAATGATTTACTTTTTCGAGAAGGCCTGTGCTATTAGCGGACACTTGATAGGTGTAAATCCGTTTGATCAGCCGGGAGTTGAAGCTTACAAGAAGAATATGTTTGCTTTACTTGGCAAACCAGGCTTTGAAAAAGAGAAGAAAGAACTGGAGCTGCGTTTATCCAAATAAATAAGTAACATCAATAAGGTTTATATTTATCATATAACTCTAAATGAAAATTAAAGTTTGTTTTCAAAGATGCATTACTGATTATTAAAATTAAAATGAAGAAGGGACGAATTGACCATGGGAAAACAACAAATCGGAGTGATCGGTTTAGCCGTAATGGGTAAAAATCTCGCATTAAATATTGAAAGCAGAGGTTATTCTGTTTCTGTATTCAACCGTTCATATGAAAAAACAGAAGAATTTTTAAAGAACGAAGCAGAGGGGAAAAATTTTGTTGGTGCGAATAGCATCGAAGAATTTGTTCAATCATTAGAAAAACCACGAAAAATTTTATTAATGGTTAAAGCAGGCGTACCAACAGATGCAACGATTGATTCGTTAAAACCTTACCTTGAAAAGGGCGACATCCTCATCGATGGAGGAAATACATTTTTCCAAGATACAATTAGACGTAATAAAGAATTAGAAGTAACAGGTATCCACTTTATTGGTACAGGTGTTTCAGGTGGGGAAGAAGGAGCATTGAAAGGTCCATCTATTATGCCTGGTGGCCAAAAAGAAGCGTATGAACTTGTAGAGCCAATTTTGAAAGCGATTTCAGCAAAAGTTGAAGGAGACTCTTGTTGTACATATATTGGTCCCAATGGTGCCGGCCATTACGTAAAAATGGTCCATAACGGTATCGAATACGGCGATATGCAGTTAATTTCAGAAGCTTATTTCATTATGAAACATGTGCTTGGCTTAAGTGCCCAAGAACTTCATGAAGTATTTGCAGAATGGAACAAAGGGGAATTAGATAGTTATCTAATTGAGATTACAGCAGACATCTTTACAAAGGTGGATAAAGAAACAGGTAAACCACTTGTTGATTTGATTTTAGATACAGCAGGACAAAAAGGTACAGGTAAATGGACTAGTCAAAGTGCGTTAGATTTAGGAGTATCACTTCCAATTGTCACAGAATCTGTGTTTGCTCGCTTTATTTCCGCTTTGAAAGAAGAACGAGTTAAGGCAAGTAAGCTTTTAAAAGGACCTGCAGAGAAGGTGTTTGAAGGTAATAAAGAAGAATTAATTGAAGCAGTACGCAAAGCTTTATATATGAGTAAAATTTGTTCGTACGCACAAGGCTTTGCCCAAATGCGTTCGGCGTCTGAAGAGTATGACTGGAATCTTAGATATGGCGATATTGCAATGATTTTCCGTGGCGGTTGTATCATTCGTGCACAATTCTTACAAAAAATTAAAGATGCTTATGACCGTGATCCTAACTTGCCAAACTTATTATTAGATTCGTACTTTAAAGAAATAGTAGAAAGCTATCAATCTGCATTACGTCAAGTACTCTCTGTGGCAATTGAACGAGGCATTGCGGTACCATCATTCTCCAGCGCATTATCTTATTATGACAGTTATCGTACAGAAACGTTACCGGCAAATCTGTTACAAGCACAACGTGATTACTTTGGTGCACACACATACCAACGTATAGATAAAGATGGCATTTTCCATACAGAGTGGCTTCGAAAGTAGTTAAAATAATATTGGAGGTACCAAAACCTCTTTATATAGATGTAACAAAAGTTTTTGTTAGTTGAATATTTTTTCGTAAAAAGGAGAAGCCTTCGATTATTAGAAGTTTCTCCTTTTTATTTGATAGATTCTATCAAACCATTTAATCATTAAACCAAGGATTGTTCAATTGTAGGGGTAAAAACAAAAATCAAAGTATGTTCCCCATAAACTCCTAATCTATTAATGCTAAATCGAAGAAAAAAAATGATTCTTAATTAGAAATTTATGAACTATGAATGCAGTCTTATCAAATAGGGCTTCATTAGCTCTTATAACTTCAATTTTCGATTATGGTGTTTCTTTTTCCGCAAAATCATCCATATGTTCTATGCTTTTTATAAGAATCTTTAATTCCTCTGTTAATCGCAGAAACTCTTCCTTGTTGCGATCTCGTAATGTCTGATCGACTTCTTTTTGGATTTGCCACATTCGAAATTCACGAAGGGCTGTGTCTAATACCATTTCAGCAAAAAGCGAATCATTATGGTTTACTTCCTGATCTTCTGATGCATGAAACACATTCTTTTCCATAAGAAATCAACTCCTTGTACTTTTTGTCGGCTTTAGCATTTAATATTTATTAGAATAGGCAGTTCCTCCCTTTCCTGCCCAGAGGAGAGACTTCAGCCATTTGCAAAAGCTTTTGGGGGATGTCATCAGAAAAAATCATTATGTCCGTTTGATTATCTAAACATTCTGAATTAACTTCGGGAATTCCTTTAATTTTTATCCATTCCTCTAAATACCGCACGACTCGTACTGGTAGCTCTGACCCTTGTATATTATATGCTAAAGTACAAACCATTAATCTTATTTTCGTCTAAAATTAAAAGATCTATACATGATATATTCATATATATTAAATTTTGTATATGAATTGAAAGAATGAAGAAGTTCTAGAGTAAACAAATCTAAAATCTATGATCTTTGGAAATCAGGTGAGATATCATAGGTACCTCAAGAACTAGGTTATAAAACCATTTAATAAACCGGTAGGGGATAATGAAAAGAATTCTCAGAAAGAATCTATTTAATAGGAAGAAACTCGTCAAAATCTCTTAATTTCTTACGAGCAGCGAGTATTTCTTTGCAGGGTTGATTTATCTTATTTTTTGTTGCATTTTGATAGTTGATAAGCCAATATTTTACCTTATACAAAAAAGGGCAACTTCACCAAAAGGTGAAATCTGCCCAGAATGAGGTTGATTCATACATAAATTAGGATGGTATTAAATCTGTAATTTGACAGGTCTTTATAGGTTCTATGTTTCTGTCGAAGGAAGGATTTTTGTACCCGAATCACAATTAGTATGATTTATTTTTTGATAAATTACTAGTCATACATTTAAGTGCCTTGTCCTACTCTAGATTTGCATGTCTTCCATACATTTTTTGTCCGGCTAATTCCTTTTTATTCATGACTCTTAGTATGACAGAATCGAAGAATAAGAGGAGACTTTGCTCGAATAAGGACCCCATAGGCTGTATGGTTTTGTAGTCACTGTCTGCCCCTGCCTTAGGTTTGGCAGGTATTTTAATAGCCAAATCACTTATTTTCCCAATGGTCGAATCAGGGGAAATCGTGACAACTGCGACAGATGCATCTAAACTTTTAGCCTTCTCTGCCATTGACACCAAACTTTTTGTCTCCCCTGAACCGGAAGCAATTATTAAAATATCATCTTTTTCTAGACCAGGTGTTACCGTTTCTCCTACTACAAAGGCATCTAACCCCATGTGCATCATACGCATGACAAAGGACTTGGCCATAAATCCAGATCGACCGGCACCAGCCACAAGAATTTTCTTGGATTTAAGTATTTGATCCACCAATTTTTCAGCTTCATCTTCAGATATTAATTCAATTGTCCGATTTAACTCGTTTACAATTTCAGCTGCATATTGAGTAGTCTTCATCATTCACATTACCCTTCTTAAACAAAAGTCGCTTGTTTAATTAATTCTTGCATTTTAGCAGCTACAGCTTTTTTATCATCTTGGTTTGCAATACCTCCACCTACAATGACAAGGTCAGGGTTTGATTTAAGAACTTCTGGAAGTGTTTCTAATTTAATACCGCCTGCGATTGCAGTTTTTGCATTTTTTACAACACCTTTAATTGTTTCAAGGTCCTTAAATGAGTTTTGACCTTTTGCTTGTAGGTCGTAACCTGTGTGGACACAAATATAGTCTACACCCATTTCGTCAACTTCATAAGCACGTTTTGCGATATCCTTTACTGCGATTAAATCAATAAGGATTTTTTTACCTTGTTTTTTTGCTTCTGCAACTGCGCCTTTGATGGACTCATCTTCAGCTACAGCTAGAATAGTGACGATATCAGCACCATGTTCAGCGGCTTTTAAAACTTCGTAACCTGCTGCATCCATTGTTTTCATGTCAGCTAATACTTGTAATTGAGGGAATGCTTCTTTAATAGCTTTTACTGCTTGAAGACCTTCAATTTTAACAACCGGTGTACCAATTTCTACGATATCAATGTGGTCTTTAACTTCTTCCACCAACTTGATTGCTTCTTGAGTATTTACTAGGTCTAACGCTAATTGAAGTTCCATGAATACTTCACTCCTTGTTTTTTATTGGTTTTTTGTTTTTATTTATTGTTGCTACCTATATTGTAATCTCTAATTTTTTAAAAAAGAAGTACACACTTTTATATCATATAGTGTTTAAAAGTATACTAAAGGAAAAAGAAAGAAAGGAAGCTATGTTCCGTGGAAATTATGTAGAAGTTATGTTAAAGGGAAAAGATGTGACTCAAAAAGAAAATCGTGATACATTTATCGGCAATCATATAGTAAGTGGAAGCATGCAACTGATCTAATTCAATAGCGTTCTTTTCAACTGTCCTCCGATATGGGTAACAAGTTAAAACCACATGGAGGAACCCTTTATAAAGGTTCCTCCATGTGGTTTTTAGTGTCTAATTAATTAAAGTTATTTTCCTTAATATGCCTATAAAAAGATAAAAAGATAGCGTTCTCAAAAAATGATATAAAAGGATTGTTTCTAATCCTTAATGAAGAATACTTTTTTCTACTAGAGAGAATCTTCTTTTATTTCTTGTTGGTTATTTAAGACAGTCTCCATATATTCACTGCCCCAGTCATACATAGATTCGAGAATTGGCATCAGGCTTTCTCCTCTTTTGGTCAGAGAATATTCAACTTTGGGTGGAACAACAGGGTAGACTTCACGGTGGACAATGAGGTCTTCTTCCAGCTCTCGCAATTGACTTGCGAGCATTCTCTGCGTAATATCAGGAATCAGAGATTTTAGTTCGCCATATCGCTTGGTTCCTTCTTTGCCCAGATGCCACATAATAAGCATCTTCCATTTACCGCCAATAATAGAAAGTGTTAATTCTTTTTCGCAGTAAAACGTCTTGTCACGCAGATGTGCCATTTATTATCCCTCCATGTCAAATAATAGTGTACTTATTAATACTATATAATAAAAAAGTGCGTACTTACAAATATAAATTATAGATATTATACTTGTATCTACATAGATGATCATCACCCTAACTATTACCTTGTACATTGATAAGAATCTATACATCACATCAAGACTAAAGGGGGGATTTAATGACTATTCCACGTAATCATATTTTAAACAAGAATGCTTTCAAATGTCCTAAATCGTTGGAAGTGCATTCCGTGACCTTTGTCTTATTTAGAACAACAGGAAAGTTAGATAATAAGATAATTTTTCCCTGCTAAAAAATAAATACTGGCTAACAAAGGTTACCTATATGTAAAAAGAAAGACGAACAAATTAGGAGTACACTATTCTAACAGGAGGCAATCAAGATGAAAGTCGGATTAATCGGTTTAGGAAAAATGGGATTAAACTTAGGTCAAAACCTAATTGAACGAAACCACGATGTAGTAGCCTATGATTTGAATTCCTGTGCTGTAGAAGAAATGGAAAAACACGGAGCTAAGGGAACAACTAATATATTAGAACTCATTAAATCATTAGAACAACCTCGAATAATTTGGCTTATGGTTCCACATGGTGCAGTTGATTTTGTAATTGGTGAAGTGACACCGTTTTTAAATAGTGGCGATATTTTAATTGAAGCTGGCAATTCCCACTATAAGGACACCATTCGTCGCTATAACAGCCTAAAGAAATATGGTGTGAGCTTTATGGATGCCGGGACTTCTGGCGGGATGGAAGGTGCTCGTAACGGAGCTTGTTACATGGTTGGAGGAGACCTCGAAGCTTGGCGCATAGTGGAGCCCATTTTCAGAGACACAGCTGTAGAAAATGGATATTTATATGCAGGAAAATCAGGGAGTGGTCACTTCTTAAAAATGATCCACAATGGGATTGAATACGGAATGATGGCTGCCATTGGCGAAGGATTCGAACTATTAGAGAAAAGCGAATTCGAGTATGACTATGAGAAAGTAGCAAGGGTATGGAATAACGGTTCGGTTATTCGTTCATGGCTTATGGATTTAACAGAACGTGCATTTTCTAAAGATGCAAAATTAGAAGAAATCAAAGGGGTAATGAATTCTTCTGGTGAAGGAAAGTGGACGGTCGAAACGGCTTTCGATTTACAAACCGCCACTCCCGTCATCGCCATGTCCTTATTGATGCGCTATCGTTCATTAGAAAACGATACATTTACAGGGAAAGTGGTAGCCGCGCTACGCAACGAATTTGGAGGGCATGCTGTAGAAAAAAGCGAGAAAATCTTAAGCGTTTAAAGAAAAGCATTTCCATGAGACGCTCCTAATAAGGTTCACTTCTGTAAATCTAAAATGTAAACGGTTAAATACAAGGCTGATAGAAAAAAAAGAGGCTATGAAAAACTTAAATACACTTTGGAGGAGAGATTAATATGAAAACATTACAGATCAAACGATATTTTTTGAGTGAAAAAGAACGCGAAACTTATGAAAAGAATGTGCTGCAAAATATGCCAGAATTATCTGAAAGAGTACTACAGTGGGATGACAAGGAGTTATTGGAGAAAGTAGAAAGCCATTCTTATTCTTAAAAAAGAGACTATAGATGAAAAATCAGGAGGTATAGTTACCTTCTGATTTTTCAATAATAAAAACATTATTGGGGATACTTGAAATTTTTTTCCTAATTAGAAGTGTTATATTTTCAAGTAAAAGCCTAAATATAAAAAGAAATCAAAAAAACCTCCTTGTTGAAAAAAAGGGGGGCTCCATAACATTGTTCTTTACTTTTCTTTATTAAAACCAATGACTACTTTAACCCTTTCCTGAACCAATTACTTTCAATACAGTACTTTTAACCAATACCACCTGTTATAACTGCTTCTTTTCTCTTACTCTTATCTTTCATTTTTTGCATTCGGAAAATTATTATTTGCGATAAACTAAGGTTGCGCTCTATCTTTCGTTCCAATTATTTCTGCACTAGAACTAGATTCATTAATTCTTCTGCTACTTTATTGGTGGCAAAAATCGTGTATTTCCCGACCATCATTTGTATTCCACCAGCTTCGGAAATCAGTAACTGTCCTGCTGCGATGTCATAGCGATTAGGATTGAGATAGATAGCTGCATCCAATCGTCCTGCTGCGATATAAGCTAAGGTAACAGCAGCTGTACCCACAATACGAATCCTGAACACTTCATTCACGATGCTATCCAAAAGGATCATGCGCTCCCTATTGCTTTCCTTATCTCCATCCTTCGAAAAGTCCCCTATAGAAACAAAGGATTCAGAAAGCTCTGTTGCCCTAACTTTAATAGGTTTTCCGTCCTGAAAGGCACCTTCTCCTTTTGCCGCCCAAAACAATTCTCCTAAAGCTGGTAAAGAAATGGCAGCAACAATTAGATCACCTTGATAGGTAAGAGCGATAGAAACTCCATAAAGGGGAACTCCTACACTATAATTAACCGTCCCATCAATGGGATCAATCACCCATTCATAATCCCCCGATCCTTCAATAATCCCCACTTCTTCACTAAATATTCGATGATCAGGGTATTTTTCCTTGATTCGGTGAATGATGAAACTTTCCACTTTAACATCCATTTCAGTAACGAAATCTTTTTCAGATTTTAAAGTCTGTTGACCAGCTTGTCCTGCGTTTAAGAGAATAAATTTCCCTGCGTCTTTAGCTAGTTCTGTTGCAAAAGATAAATATTGCTTATACATGCTTTTTCCCCCCCTATTAAATATTGAAAATTAAGAATATTTTAGTGTTTATTAACGAACAAGGAACGAATTATAATGAATAAAGATCAGATTTTGATAAATCATAATTATATATATGGGAATTTTAGTTTTGAAGATAAGACATCTAACTTACGACATAAAAAAATGGTCAGGCCACTCAAAAAGATGGGCCTAAACAGAACTAACCTCCATTTTTTTATGAAGCTACAAGGCTTCTTTAGAAGCAGAATAAAGAATGAAAAATGCCGAATGGTAAAAGCCGTTAGAATGAAACCCCTTGAGGACCAAGGGGTTTTTGGATGGTAATGGGTATTAGTTATTTTAATTGGGTTTGTGTAAAGTATACAGAGGTGTAGATTTTCAACAGAACACACGTAGTTTAGTTTCAGATTACGGATTTGACTTTTTGTGTATTCATTAAATCCAAAAGATGGCGTACTGCGTGGGAGAATCCATCTTCATCATTTGTTTTTGTTATTAAATTAGCCTTTTGTTGAATATTTAAAGGGGCATTACCCATCGCAACGGAAGTGGTTGCTACCTCGAATTGGGCGAGATCATTGCCCCCATCTCCGATAGCAAAAATCTCTTCAAACGATAGATTCATCATCTGTTGATAACGCAATATAGCCTTTCCTTTATGTGTTTCATTTGAAGTGATTTCTACGTTATTAGGAAAAGAAGAAGCCGTCGAAACATCGAATTTACTCGTTAATGTCTTTTTTACTTCTTCAATTTTTTCTAGTTGATCATACTGTACCAAAGCAATTAGTTTATATATTTTAAGATTGTCTTGCTTTAGAATTTCATCGTAATTGAATGCTTGAAAAAGAATGTCTAGCTCTTCTTTGCTCTTACTATGTAATGGAGGCAAAGTGGAAGGGAAACCGCCATAATTTGTATATACGAGAATTCTAACTCCTAATTTTTGCAAAACAGAGAATATCTCTTTATATGTAGAAATTGATATAGTAACCTCGTACAACAGTTCTCCAGTTTTTGAGTATAAAACAGAACCATTTAAACAAAAAATCGGAATTTCCATGTTTTGTATAGCTTTGATTTTCACCACATCTGCATAAGCTCGACCTGTGTTTAAAATAATCGTATGTCCCTTTTCCTGCAATTCTTTTAAGGTTTTCAAATCTTCCTCGGATATTTCATGTCGAGAATTCAATAACGTACCATCTAAATCAATCGAAATACATTTCATCGTTTCAGCCCATTCCATAAATTTTAATTTATTACAATTATACTAATTGAATCCATCTATTTTAATATAGAATATTCATTTTTGGATAGGTAAAAAGGTTCTGCTTCAAATCATAATTTTAAAATTTAAAAAACAAAAAATACCGAACTTTCTAATTTTTCATCATGAAAATTCGGCATAAGGTTTTAAATTACGATTTAAAGGCATTTTTTATTAACCTTAGTTTTGCTTCTGTGCTTTTTTATTCTCCCTGATCATTTTGTAAATCTTGATTGAGGCATTGATCTTGCTTGCAGTTAGAATAATGAGTCATGACTTTCTCCGCATCTACAGTATCTATAAGCTTTCCACAATATATGCATACAACTGCACCTAATGCTTGAGAGCCACCGGAGTTTTCCATGTTTTCCCCATCCTTTCGTTTACTGCTTGAGCCAATTCAATTACCCTACAAGAATATGCCCATTCATTATCATACCAGGCCAATATTTTAATTTGATTTTCCACAGTCATAATTGAAAGTCCGTCTACAATTGCTGACTTTGCATTCCCTATAAAATCGGCTGATACTAATGGCTCTTCAGTATAACCAACATAGTGGGACAGTTTTCCATTTGCTGCTGTATAAAATACCGATTTCACTTCTTCGTGCGATACCTCACGGGCCACTTGAACAGTGAGATCAACCAAAGAAACATCCTGCGTAGGAACTCGAATAGATATTCCTTCAATATTAGAAGCGAGATGCGGAAGAACATCAACAAGTGCCTTACCCACCCCTGTTGTAGTTGGAATTATTGATTGAGTACAAGATCGGGCTCTTCTCAAATCTTTATGCGGGTTATCAATATGATTTTGGTCAGAAGTATAGGAGTGAACGGTTGTCATCCATCCTCTTTTAACTCGGAAAGCTTGGTCCAAGATACTTAAAAGTGGGGCAACACAGTTAGTCGTGCAGGAAGCTGCGGATAAAATAGTGTGCTTCGAAAGATCTAACAGATGATCATTCACTCCCATTACTACCGTAAAATCCATCTGTTTTCCAGGCGCAGTAATAATAACAGCCGATGCACCGGATGCTAAATGTTTTTGTGCACCCTGACGATCATTGAATTTCCCAGTAGCATCGATGACAATGTCAATATTCATTTGTCCCCATGGGATGTTTTTAGGTTCACGTTCAGAAACAATCTGTATGAGGTTTCCATTAATTAATAGATTTCCGTCTTGTATTGAAATATCCGCATCCCAGGTTCCATGTACCGTATCGTATTTTAATAAATGAGCTACAGTTTCTACAGGGTAAATGGAATTAATCGCAGCTAACTTCAGCTGATTAGAATTACTAGAAAAGAGATTCCTAATCAACAACCGACCGATTCTTCCAGTCCCACTAATGCTAATTCTTCTTATCATTGTGTTGCCTCCTTTCTTATCATCACTCTAAATAGATTTCACCTAATTCCTTACTGATCATCCATATTAATATTATTAGACACGTAAAAAACTTTAACAAGTACACACTTTTATGTTATATAGTGTCAAATAGTATACCGTTATGCGTACCTAATGCCATGCCTTTTAAATAAATGACTTGAAACTTCTTTAGTTTGACAATACGTTTCTTCTCGAAGTTTCCAAGGTAAGGAATTTTAAACACTAGAATTACAATATAAAAAACCCCATGTTGTAATCCTTGATTGCTTCATGGGGTTTTTCACTGTCCAATTATATAGTTTTAGTTGTTAATTCTTCCATCTCTCTGAAGTGCATGTCCTCTAAACAGTTTTAAACACTCATAATCTTCGTGAAAGCAATACTACCAAAAACAATGGGGCCAAAGGAAAATCGTTTTCAATCCCTTATGCGTTTTTCTACTCGATAGACTCGGCTCCCTCTATTTTGATTTCAAGTCTTTCTCCATAGTTTTTCCCCCATTGATACATAGATTCGAGAATAGGGATCAGGGATTTTCCTTCTTCGGTCAGTGAGTATTCTACTTTTGGTGGTACAACAGGATAGACTTCACGGTGAATAATGAGGTCTTCTTCCAGTTCTCGCAATTGGTTCACAAGCATTCTTTGGGTGATATCCGGCATAAGAGACTTCAGTTCGTTAAACCGTTTTGTTCCTTCTTTGCCTAGATGCCATAAAATAAGCATCTTCCATTTACCGCCAATAACGGATAGTGTCAATTCTTTTTCGCAGTTTAACGTCCTATTACCAGTGTGCCTCATTGCTTCGCCCTCCGTGTCTGTTAGATTAATAGTATACTTTGTAATACTATATGTTCGTAAAGTGCTTACTTACGAAACAATATGATACGCATTATACTAAAACAAATATTAAAAATATTTCGACTTGTTTTAAAAGTCTGCAGTATACTTTTCGATACTATATGCTAGTAAAGTGCGTACTTATATTTAAATATTATACACGCTATACTTACTTCTGTACAGGTGATAACGATTACAAAAGATAATATGGCTTGTATAAATATTAAGAACATGGAGGTGACCAAATGAGTGAGTTGAAAACCAATGTCCTTAGTAAAGAGCGTGTTCAGGTGTTAGCTATGGATTTTCTCTCTGTAGCACAGCAAGCAGCTATTGCTTCCTATCCGTGGGTAGGAAAAGGAAATAAAAATGAAGCTGATGGGGCTGGAACGAAAGCAATGCGCGATCGAATGAACCTCATTGATATGACTGGCGTGATTGTTATTGGGGAAGGGGAACTGGACGAAGCTCCCATGCTCTACATTGATGAGGTACTAGGAACTGGAAATGGACCCCAAGTAGATATTGCGGTTGATCCTGTTGAAGGAACTACTTTAATGTCAAAAGGACAGGATGATTCAATAACAGTAATTGCGGTGTCGTCCAGAGGAAGTTTACTGCATGCACCGGATATGTACATGAAAAAAATAGCTGTAGGTCCGAAAGCAAAAGGACATATCAATATAGACGCATCTTTAACAGAAAATATGATATCCGTTGCTAAAGCTTTAGGGAAAGACGTAAAAGAATTAACGGTCATGATACAGGATCGACCACGTCATGATCATTTGATCAAACAAGTATTCGATGCGGGGGCTAAAGTCAAGTTATTTTCTGATGGTGACGTTACAGGGGCAATAGCTACTGCGCTCGAAGAAAATGATATTGATATATTAGTAGGAACTGGCGGTGCTCCAGAGGGAGTAATTGCAGCGACTGCACTGAAGTGTTTGGGAGGAGATTTCCAAGGGAAACTAGCCCCTCAAAACCAAGAAGAATATGACCGCTGTATTAATATGGGATTGCCAGATCCTGAAATAGTTTTAACAATAGATGACATTGTAAAATCAGATGATTGCTTTTTTGTTGCAACAGGAATTACGGATGGAATGCTTATGAAGGGTATTCGAAAAACAGAAGATGGGTCAATACTAACTCATTCTTTCCTTACAGTTGGAGGAATGGATGAAAAAATCCAATTCATAGAATCATATCATCGATTTTGAACATAACAAATGATGTTAAATGTCAATTGCTAGTCTAATTAGATAGTTAATAGAAGCCCTCTATAAGGGCATTTATATAAAAAAGGAATAAGGAGATGGAAAATATGCCATTAGTTTCAATGAAAGAGATGTTAATTCAAGCAAAAGAAAATAAGTATGCTGTAGGACAGTTCAACATCAATAATCTTGAGTTTACTCAGGCGATTTTACAAGCAGCACAAGAAGAGAATTCTCCTGTAATTCTCGGGGTATCAGAAGGTGCTGCACGTTACATGGGTGGATTTAAGTTGATTGTCACAATGGTCAAAGAATTAATGGATGAATATAAAGTAACGGTACCAGTTGCTATTCATCTTGATCATGGTTCCAGCCTCGAGAAATGTGTACAAGCCATCCATGCTGGATTTACATCCGTTATGATTGATGGTTCCCATCATCCACTTGAAGAAAATATTGAATTAACAAAACGAGTGGTTGAAGTGGCGCATGCTGTTGGTGTATCTGTTGAAGCGGAGCTTGGTCGTATTGGCGGGCAAGAAGATGGCATTATCGTTGATGTCGAATCTGCATATTATGCGATTCCCTCTGAATGTGATCAATTAGTTCGTGAAACAGGAGTAGACTGCTTTGCACCTGCATTAGGTTCTGTTCACGGTCCGTACAAAGGTGAACCAAATCTTGGATTTGATCGAATGAAGGAAGTTATGGAATTAACTGGTGTTCCTCTCGTTCTTCACGGTGGTACAGGTATCCCAACGAAAGATATTCAAAAAGCCATTATGTTTGGTTCGGCGAAAATTAATGTCAATACAGAAAGCCAAATTTCTGCTTCCAAAGCTGTTCGCGAAGTATTAGCAGCGAAGCCAAATGAATACGATCCTCGTAAATTCCTGGCACCAGCTCGTGAAGCAATTAAAGCTACAGTCAAAGGTAAAATGCGTGAATTTGGTTCTTCAGGCAGAGCTCAGGTAGAGCAAAAGGAAAAGAGCTTAGCTTAATTTAAGAAGAAAGGGGAAAAGTCATGATTGAAGAAAAAGTAAAGGTTGATCAACTAGCCATTAATACGATTAGAACCCTATCAATCGATGCGATTGAAAAGGTTAATTCTGGTCATCCAGGTATGCCAATGGGTGCTGCTCCAATGGCATACATACTCTGGTCTAAGTTTATGAACTATAATCCAAGCAATCCGGATTGGTTTAACCGTGACCGTTTCACATTATCTGCAGGTCATGGATCCATGCTTTTATACAGCTTATTGCATTTAACTGGTTATGACCTATCATTGGATGACTTAAAAAACTTCCGGCAATGGGGAAGCAAAACACCTGGTCATCCTGAATTCGGCCATACCCCTGGAGTCGATGCTACAACAGGTCCGTTAGGACAAGGTATTTCAATGGCAGTTGGAATGGCAATGGCCGAAAGGCACTTAGCGTCTACTTACAATCGTGATAATTTAAATGTAATTGATCACTACACATACAGTATTTGTGGCGATGGAGATTTAATGGAAGGTGTATCTTCAGAGGCAGCTTCACTTGCAGGCCATCTTAAACTTGGTCGTTTGATTGTTTTATATGATTCAAACGATATTTCACTTGACGGTGATCTTCATATGTCATTTAGTGAAAGTGCTGCTGATCGTTTTAAAGCATATGGGTGGCAAGTAATTCGTGTAGAAGACGGCAATGATCTTAATGCAATCGCAGAAGCTTTAGCAGAAGCAAAGGCAAACGAAGAACAGCCTACATTAATTGAAGTCAAGACAACAATTGGTTATGGTTCACCGAATAAAGGCGGTAAATCTGCATCGCACGGTGCGCCACTTGGAAAAGAAGAAATAAAACTTGTAAAAGAACATTACAACTGGAACTACGAAGAAGACTTTTATATTCCAAAAGAAGTCAAAGCACATTTTTCAGAACTAAAAGAAGCATCTGAACAGAAGGAACGGTTTTGGAATACGTTGTTCGCACAATATGAGAAAACATATCCAGCGCTCGCAAAGGAATTAAAGCAAGCAATTAATGGTGAGCTTCCAGAAGGCTGGGATGCAGATGTTCCTCAATATCGTTTGGGTGAAGATAAACTTGCAACCCGTTCTTCCAGCGGTGAAGTATTAAATGCTCTTGCGAAAAACGTTCCACAGTTATTTGGCGGTTCAGCTGATTTATCCTCTTCAAATAAAACGCTGCTAAAAGGTGAAGGAGACTTTAGTGCTTCAGATTATAGCGGACGTAACATTTGGTTTGGGGTTCGTGAATTTGGAATGGGTGCTGCTGTAAACGGTATGGCTTTACACGGCGGGGTGAAAGTATTTGGAGCAACGTTCTTTGTATTCTCTGATTATCTACGTCCGGCTATTCGTCTCTCAGCATTAATGAAGCTACCAGTCATTTATGTCTTTACACATGATAGCGTTGCCGTGGGTGAGGATGGACCAACACATGAGCCAATTGAACAATTGGCCTCATTACGTGCAATGCCTGGTCTCTCTACAATTCGGCCGGCTGAAGGCAACGAAACAGCTGCAGCTTGGAAGTTGGCATTAGAGAGTAAAAACGAACCAACCGCTCTTATCCTTACGCGTCAAGATTTACCAACACTTGTAGATTCTGAAAAAGGGTATGAGGGTGTTAAAAAAGGTGCATATGTGATCTCTGAAGCAAAAGATAATGTTGCTGGTTTGTTATTAGCATCTGGTTCTGAAGTTGCCCTAGCTGTTGATGCCCAAAAGGCACTTGAAAAGGAAGGTATTTATGTTTCGGTTGTTAGTATGCCGAGCTGGGATCGTTTTGAAAAACAAAATGATGCATATAAAGAAAGTGTAATTCCTAAATACGTGAAAGCACGTCTTGGTATTGAGATGGGGGCTTCCTTAGGTTGGAGTAAATATGTTGGTGATAATGGTGACGTCCTCGCCATTGATCAATTTGGGGCCTCAGCACCAGGAGAGAAAATCATTGAAGAATACGGTTTTACGGTTGAAAATGTTATTTCTCATTTTAAAAAGCTTCTCTAAAATGTTAACTTTGTTTAATTAGAAATGAACTAGGTACTTTTAATATCTAAACTATCTAATAATCAAGGGGATACAAAAAGAGAAACACTTGTATTCCCTGATATTATAGAATGAAAAGGATAGATTTTAGTCTTAAACATTTAATAGAATCAAAGATTCCTTTATTCATTTAAAATACAGGGGTTAAGAAACAATCCTAACGGTTTTTTATGGATAGACACCTTTTGATAATGGGCAGACTACACCAGTTGGTGAACCTGCCCTTTTTTGAACAAATGAATCACACCTGCATCACTTAATTAGAAGTATGATATTCAAATGCTTAGTCATCTAAATAATGTAACTCCCCTCCTCATCATAATAATCTCGTTTGTTAATTGTCTTGCAAATGACTTAACTGTCAGGGGAACAACAAAAAAGCATTTATAAGTGTAATTAGCAATCAATCTTTTACTGACAATCTAAATTCTTATATTCAATTTTATATTAAATAAAATAGAGATTGTCTTAAAAGTCTTACGCAGCCTTTGATGCGCATTTTTGTAACGAAAAATGATTCATTACTTGTAATTTTGTGATGTTATATACAAAAGTTACTAAAACGTAATGTACTATAGCTCGTTTTTCAGCAAGACATCTAACAAAAGTTATTAAAGAAGCAGCACATTCAAATCGACTTAGCCATTATGATGGGGAGGAAAAGATGATGATTGAAATGTTGAAATCGGAATTACTTGTGAATATAGACGCTAAGCGTAAAGAAATGATCGAAATTGCTATTGTCGGTGATTATACGGATGAAAAAACCGTAACATGTAGCCAAGAATTGGACCAGCTTTTATATAAATACCAGCAAATTTTGTTTGAAGAGAAAAGGAATACGGGTTTTCACTTTCTTAAATTAATGAAATCTATTAAAAGAGTTTCATAATTTATTATTTATATAAGTGGTAGGCAAATAAAAATACAACATACATTTGTTTCGTCATTTATTTAATCGAGACTTTGGTGAGATCCTCTTATATTTTATGTTTAGACTCTTTAATCTACAAAGGGATATATTGATGAATTTTATTATGTAATATCAGGGTTATGATTACAGATTCACATAGTGACTTGTATATAAGACGTGAAAAATGTGGAGGAAAACATAAATGAATAAGATTGCAGTATTAACTAGCGGCGGGGATGCACCAGGAATGAATACCGCTATTCGTGCGGTCGTTCGAAGAGGAATTTTTAAGGGACTGGATGTTGTTGGTGTACAAAATGGTTACAAAGGTTTAATGAATGGGGAATTTGTTTCGATGGACCTTGGAAGTGTTGGTGACATTATTCACCGGGGTGGCACTATCCTACAAAGCACACGCTGTCAAGAGTTTAAGGAAGCTGAAGGACAGCAACAGGCTTTAGCACAACTAGAAAAGGAGGGCATTGATGGTTTAATCGTCATTGGCGGAAATGGCACTTTTGAAGGTGCCAGAAAATTAACCGCCAAAGGATTTCCAACTATTGGTATCCCTGGAACCATTGACAATGACATTGCAGGGACGGAATATACGATTGGATTTGATACTGCCGTGAACACAGCTGTGGAAGCAATTGATAAAATTCGTGATACGGCAGCCTCTCATGAGCGTACCTATGTCGTTGAGGTAATGGGCCGCGATGCAGGTGACATTGCTCTATGGGCAGGAATGTGTGCGGGGGCAGAATCGATTATTATCCCGGAAGCTGACCATGATGTGGATGATGTAATTGACCGTATCAAGCAAGGATATAAGCGTGGAAAAACGCACAGCATTATTGTGGTCGCTGAAGGAGCATTTAATGGTGTAGGTAAAGGGATAGAAATCGGTAGAGTGATTAGAGAAAGAACAGGATTTGACACAAAGGTGACTATTCTTGGGCATCTTCAACGTGGGGGATCTCCTAGTGCTTATGACCGGATGATGAGCAGTCAGATGGGAGCAAAAGCCGTCGATTTGCTGGTTGAATCCGAGAAAGGCGTGATGGTGGGTTTGAAAAATGGCAAACTGATTCATTCACCTTTTGAGGAAGCAGCAAAAGAGAAGCATAGTGTTGATTTGTCCATCTATCATTTAGCAAGAAGTCTTTCTATCTAAAAGGGATGATCCTAATGAGAAATACAAAAATTGTTTGTACCATTGGTCCAGCTAGTGAAGAACCTGAAATATTAAAGAAGTTAATCTTGGCTGGCATGAATGTAGCTCGTCTAAATTTTTCCCATGGGTCGAATGAAGAACACGCATCGCGTATCGAAACAATACGCACTTGTGCCAAAGAGTTAAGACGACATATATCGATTATGCTGGATACAAAAGGTCCCGAAATCCGCACAGGAGTTCTAGAAAACGGCCAGATCACCCTTAGAAAAGATGATTCGTTTATTTTGACGACAGAAAAGATAATTGGAAATCAGGAAAAAGTAAGCATTACTTACGACAGGCTTCCAGAGGACATCTATGTTGGAGCAATAATCTTAATTGATGACGGGCTAATTGAGCTACATGTTGAATCAATCAACGAAAGAGATATTTATTGCCGAGTGATAGATGGAGGTGTTCTTAAAGACCGAAAAGGAATAAATTTACCGAAAATATCCACTAATCTCCCTGCTATAACAGAAAAGGACATCGCTGATATTGCTTTCGGCATCCGTATGAACGTTGATTTTATCGCTGCTTCTTTCGTCCGCAAGATAGAAGACGTTCTTCAAATCAGAAAAATCATCCAAGAGTACGAGTCCAATATTTCAATTATTGCGAAAATTGAAAATCGAGAAGGTGTCAATAATGCCAATGATATCTTGAATGTGGCTGACGGCTTGATGGTAGCTCGGGGGGACTTAGGAGTAGAAATTCCTGCCGAGGATGTTCCGCTTGTTCAAAAAAAGTTAATAGCAGCTTGCAATGCAGCAGGCAAGCCGGTGATTACGGCAACCCAAATGCTTGATTCCATGCAGAACAATCCCAGACCGACTAGAGCAGAGGCTAGTGATGTGGCTAATGCTATCTTTGACGGGACCGATGCCATTATGCTTTCTGTTGAAACGGCTGCCGGTACATATCCAGTCGAATCTGTTGAAATGATGAATAGAATCGCAATGAAAGTAGAGTCTTCCCTGATGTATAAAGAGCAGGTGTACCATACACCCAGCAGACAAATGACCATTACTGCTGCAATGGGGCAGGCTGTAACCAAAACGGCACACACCTTGAATGCAACGGCCATTTTAACACCAACTGAGAGTGGTTATACAGCGCGCACCGTATCAAAATATCGTCCATCCTGTCCTATCATTGCTGTTACCCCGAGAGAGGATACTCTTAAACGTTTGGCATTGGTATGGGGAGTACATCCCATTTTATTTGATGGTGCTGATAATACCGATGAAATGATGGGAAAGTCGATTCAAGCTGCCTTGAAGAAAAAAGCCATTAAGCAAGGAGACTTAATCGTGATTACAGCAGGTGTACCTGTTCGCGAAACGGGAACAACAAACATGATGAAGGTTCATATGGTACAGGATGTAATCATTAAAAGATAGGAGGAGGAAAAATGAAAGTAGCAATCGCATCTGATCATGGTGGGGTGAATATTCGGAAAGAAATAATCTCACTGATGGAAGAGCTGAATATTGAGTATATAGACTTAGGGTGTGAATGCAGCACCTCCGTCGACTATCCAGATTACGCGATTCCAGTGGCGGAGAAGGTAGCAAGCGGTGAGGTAGAACGTGGTATTCTAATTTGTGGGACAGGCATTGGAATGAGTATTGCGGCAAACAAAGTAAATGGAATACGCTGTGCGCTTGTGCATGATTTGTATAGTGCTAGGGTAACCAGGGAGCATAACGATTCTAATATATTAGCGATGGGAGAACGTGTCATCGGTCCGGGCTTAGCCCGAGAAATTGCGAAAACATGGTTAACAACCTCCTTTGAAGCTGGCAGGCACAAAAATCGTGTCAATAAAATAGCATCTTATGAAGCAATGCATATGTAAAATAGACTTTGGTATTTTATTAAAAATAGGGTCTCATAGATTAATAGAATCTGGCGCATTGTAATCAATAAATTTTTATAAATATCACAAATTTATAAAATTGGACTAAAAATTTGACATAATTATCGAATATTATCAAAAAAGATTATAATTTTGAATAATCTAATTCTATTTACCTGTAATTCAAGCGAAATTTTGTCTGATAATTCCGATTTTTACAATGATTCCAAAAATAGATTTAGTATAATTAAAATCAAATCAATGGTTCTATAATGTTCCAATAAGAATTTTTCACTTCATTGGTGCATGAACCTTGGATAAATAATATTGAATTAATAATAGTTGTAAGCGGTTACACACATTAAAAGGAGGATATATAATGAGCACACAAGAACAGGTTTTACAAAAAGTTGGTCACCCTCTTGAGCCCCTAACAGCAGATGAGATTTTAAAAGCGATGGGCAAGATATCGCATCAACAAAGATGCTCCAGAAGAAAGATTTGCCAACGAATCAGAAGAATATATAGTAATTGAAGAATTAGCAGCAACTGAAGAATTAACAGTAGCAGCATCTAAAATAGAATAGTGCTCTCTATCAAGGTGAGAGTACATTTCTAATAAAAAGAAAGCAGAGGTATAAATTATGATTAAAATTGCACCTTCAATACTTTCAGCTAACTTTGCAAGGCTAGAAGATGAAATAAAAGATGTCGAACGGGGCGGGGCCGATTATATACATGTTGATGTCATGGACGGTCATTTTGTACCAAACATAACGATTGGTCCGTTAATTGTCGAGGCAATTAGACCCGTAACAAACTTACCTTTAGATGTACACTTAATGATAGAAAACCCAGATCAATACATTGGGGCGTTCGCAAAAGCTGGCGCTGATATAATAACGGTTCATGTTGAAGCTTGCACACATTTGCATAGAACGATTCAACAAATTAAAGCCGAAGGGGTGAAAGCAGGGGTTGTATTAAATCCTCACACTCCGGTTTCAATGATCGAGCATGTGATAGAAGATGTTGACCTTGTTTTGTTTATGACAGTTAATCCTGGATTTGGAGGACAATCTTTCATACATTCTGTCCTACCCAAAATTAGCCAGGTTGCTAGCATGATAGAAGAGAGGAACTTGCAAGTTGAAATTGAAGTTGACGGTGGAGTGAACTCAGAAACTTCGAAACTTTGTATCGAAGCAGGAGCAAATGTCCTTGTCGCAGGTTCAGCCATTTATAATCAAAAGGATCGAGCTCTAGCAATTGCAAATATTAGAAATGAAAATCATGTAGTTAAATAGACTTTAAAATCGAACGGGCCAAATGATTAAATAATTCTCTGAATAATTGCAGGGCCCATCCCTGATCGATGGAGTAACCAACGTTTTATGATGGGTCCGATTCTTTCTTTAATCCCAATCGCATTTGTAGACTGTTAAGCTAAAAATCAAAAATAATGTGGTGGTAGAAATGTATATCCTAATGATTGGTATAAATTACAAAACAGCTTCTGTTGGGACCCGAGAACGTTTTGCTTTTCAAGAAGAGACAAAAGAAAAAGCCATTCGGACCTTAAAAAACACGAAAAGCATTTCAGAAGGCGTCATTCTAGGAACATGCAACCGTACCGAAATCTATGCCGTAGTTGACCAATTGAATACAGGAAGGCATTACTTAAAAAGCTTTCTTGCCGATTGGTTTGGAATAGATAAACATGAGTTTGCTGACTATCTTTACATTAAAGAAAACGATGAAGCTGTTGAACATTTATTTCGAGTAGCTTGTGGACTTGATTCCATGGTTTTAGGAGAGACACAAATATTAGGACAAGTGAAAAATTCCTTTTTTCAAAGCCAGAAACTTAAGAGTACAGGCACCATTTTTAATATGCTGTTTAAACAGGCAATAACACTGGCAAAGCATGTACAATCGAGTACCGATATAGGGAAAAATGCTGTTTCTGTTAGTTATGCCGCCATTGAATTAGGAAAGAAAATCTTTGGAGATTTTCGGAACAAAAAGGTGGTTATTGTTGGCGCTGGAAAGATGGGAGAATTGACAGCAAAACATCTCCATGAACAAGGTGTTAACACCTTCTTTGTGGTGAACAGAACATATGAACGGGCGAAAAGTGTAGCTGACCACTTTAATGGCAAAGCGATACCAAATCAAAATCTGTCAGGTGCTTTGATTGAAGCCGATATCGTCATTACTTCAATTAGTACAGACAGTTATGTACTGACAAAACAACAGATTCAATCAGTTTCTCAGAAAAGAAACAACCGCCCTTTATTCATGGTCGATATCGCTGTACCTAGAAACCTCGATCCAGACATTAATGATTTGAACAATGTTTTCTTATATAACATCGATGATTTAGAAGGCATTGTGGAAGCTAATCTTGAAAAACGAGCTCAAGAAGCAGAAAAAATTAAGTTAATGATCGAGCAAGAACTAATTTCTTTTAATTCGTGGATAAGCACATTAGATGTTGTTCCGCTTATGGCTGCATTGCGGGAAAAATCATTAGCCATTCAACAAGAGGCTGTTCGTAATATTGAGAATAAGTTACCAGGTTTAACGGAAAGAGAACTGAAAATTATTCGAAAATACTCAAAAAGCATTGTAAACCAGATGTTACATGATCCTTTGCTTGGTATCAAAGAAATGGCTGCTAATCAAACCAAAAAGGAAGTTTTAGACCTTGTAATCCAATTATTTTCTTTAGAAGAAGAAATAGACAAACAAAGTCAAATAAAAGAACACAATTCAGACTCAGAGTTACTCAAAGTGTTGAATCCTTCTCCTACCTTCAGGAATATTCCTGTTCACACATAAATTAACGGAGCGAAAAACGTGTTTGTATTAGCGCAGAAGTTGATCATATAAAAAGGTAACAGGGGTGATCTGTCATGGAAAATAAAAAACCGTATAAATCAACATCATATAGTGAGATCATGAAATCCCTTAACACAAAAAAGAAAGTGGAAGAAGAGTCTTCAAATCTTGAAACAAATGCGGTCATTAAAAATAAAAAACCGTATAAATCAACATCATATAGCGAGATTATGAAATCTCTTCATTCAGAAAAGAAAGTGAAAGATGAGCCTTCGAATCTTGAAACGAATGCGGTCATTAAAAATAAAAAACCGTATAAATCAACATCATATAGTGAGATCATGAAATCCCTTAATTCTCAAAAAAAGACGAACGATGAATATTCAATTCTTGATACGTATATAGAAATGATCTTTGATGAAGCAATGTATACCCATCAACTAAAGCTGCTTGAAGAAAAGATTGATGAGGCAATTGATTCAAATGATAAGCCTTTATTTCTTGAATTATCGACTCAATATGCAAAATTAAGACTCGTAATGTAAACAATCTCTATTGTTATAAGGCAAGAAAACTCGCAAAACATAACTCTAGTAAAAAAATATAATTTTTAGTTAATTAAATTTATTATTAAAAGATATTGATTATTTAATAATAAATGATATCATTATATATAGGTAATATAAAAACTTCAAGAGGTGAATCAAGTGAGTACAAATAATAATAATCTTACGACTAGTTGGGGTGCTCCGGTTGGAGACAATCAAAACTCTTTGACAGCCGGTTCTCGTGGACCAACATTAATTCAAGATGTCCATCTATTAGAAAAATTAGCCCATTTCAACAGAGAGCGTGTTCCTGAACGTGTTGTTCATGCAAAAGGGGCAGGGGCACATGGATATTTTGAAGTAACAAATGATCTAACAAAATATACTAAAGCTAACTTCTTATCAGAAGTAGGAAAACGTACTCCGTTATTTATTCGCTTCTCTACGGTAGCTGGGGAAAATGGTTCTGCAGATACTGTGCGTGATCCACGTGGTTTCGCTGTGAAATTTTATACAGAAGAAGGGAATTACGATATTGTTGGGAACAATACACCAATTTTCTTTATTCGTGATGCGATTAAATTCCCTGATTTCATTCATACACAAAAACGCCATCCGCAAACACACTTGAAAAATCCTAATGCAATATGGGATTTCTGGTCTTTATCCCCTGAATCTTTACACCAAGTAACTTATCTAATGGGTGACCGTGGTATCCCTGCGACTTTACGTCACATGCATGGATTTGGAAGTCATACATTCAAATGGACGAACGATGAAGGTGATGGCGTTTGGATTAAATATCACTTTAAAACAGAGCAAGGTGTTAAAAACTTATCAGAAGAAGTTGCAGCACGTATTGCGGGTGAAAATCCTGATTATCATACAGAGGATTTATTTAATGCGATTGAAAGAGGCGACTTCCCGGCATGGAAACTGTATGTACAAATCATGCCGTTAGAAGATGCAAATACTTACCGTTTTGATCCATTCGATGTTACAAAAACATGGTCTCAAAATGATTATCCATTACTTGAAGTAGGTCGAATGGTGTTAGATAGAAATCCAGAGAACTATTTTGCTGAAGTAGAACAAGCAACGTTCTCTCCTGGAACATTAGTACCTGGTATCGATGTTTCTCCAGATAAAATGCTTCAAGGCCGTTTATTTGCCTATCATGATGCACATCGTTATCGTGTGGGTGCCAACCATCAGGCATTGCCAATCAACCGTGCTCGCAATGAAGTGAAAAACTATCAACGCGATGGCCAAATGCGTTTTGACAACAACGGCGGTGGTTCTGTTTACTACGAACCAAATAGCTTCGGAGGCCCGAAAGAATCATCAAATGCGAAGCAAGCAGCTCTCGCTGTATCTGGTGTAGCTGAAAGCGTGGCTTATGACCATAATGACCACTATACTCAACCTGGTGACTTATATCGTTTGATGAGTGAAGAAGAGCGTACACGTTTAGTCCAAACAATTGTTGGTGCGATGAAACCTGTTGAAAGAGATGAAATTAAACTTCGTCAAATCGGCCACTTCCAAAAAGCAGATTCAGAATTAGGAACACGTATCGCCGAGGGTCTTGGTTTATCAGTATCACAAGAAGTTTAAGAGACTTTGATGAATATGGTTACAAGTTTAATAAAATGAGTTTTAAAGTGTAATACATTCTCAAAGCTCAAATGCATTAAAAACTTCAATCCTAACGAAAAGATCATCATAATGATGGTCTTTTCTACTACCATACTTAAAATTTGACTAATGAGGTGTTGAATATGTATCAACATCGTGTGGAAAAGGGGTTTAAGCTTTTTAAAATAAATGGTTTAAAAATGACACCCCAACGTAAAGCCATCATGGAATATTTAGCAACTTCTGAATCTCATCCAACAGCTGAAGAAATTTTTAATGAATTAACAAGTAAGTTACCAAATATCTCAAATGCGACCGTTTATAATAATTTAAAATGCTTAAAAAAATTCGGCATTATAAATGAACTCACTTTTGGCCAGACCTCCAGCCGTTACGAATGGGCAACCTCCCTTCATTACCATGTTGTATGCATATCCTGCGGAAAATTACGTGATTTCAACTACCCTAGATTAACAGATGTAGAGGAATTTGCTGAAAAAAAATCGGGCTTTACTATAACCCGACATCACTTTGAGATTTATGGAACCTGTACAGACTGCAATCATAAAAATACCCCCCTTAAAAACAGTGAGAAAATATCGAAATAAGCTGCATATACTTAAATAACTCATGCAGACTATTTACACTTGAATTAAAAATAGAACTCTTTGCTGCTGTGCAAGTGAATGAAAAACCAGTTGATCTTATATTTACTGTTATATCAAGTTAGAGGACACGAGTGGATAATGTCATTATCTAGCTCCTCCTGGTTATTCCTCTTACATGATCAATCTGCCAACTTACAAAGTTATAACGTATACCCTTATATTGAAAATCCATCTATCTCTTTTCGGAGGTAGATTTTCTTTATTAGACGAGTTTCTTCCTATTAAATAGGAAAAAAGATTATGAACTCTATGTAAAAAGTAATCAATATTAGATTTGTTTTAATAAAAAATTGAGTCCTATGATACCATCTAATTTAAATCTCAGTTCATGGTCCCAATTGTTGTTTCAAAATCTCTTGAACAGAGATGCTCAATAATTCACAAAATTGTTGAATTATTGTCAGATAAACTTACAGAATTGTTGTATTATTTAGATAAGTTATATTTTAGCTGTAAATTCTATAAAACATTTTCAATCAAACAAAAGAAAGGAGTATTTATTTTGCGAAAATCTGCCAAGTTTAAAAAATCATTTAAAGAGTTAATGCAAGAGAATAGACAAGAATTACTTAATGATAAACAAGCATTAGAAAAAATTGAAAAACGTATAGAAAAACGCCATGAGTTAAAAAAACTAGCTTAACGGAGCTAGCTTTTCTTTGTATATTTATTAGAAAGAGTTCAGATTATATATAATAATCTGAGAGGACTTAACTTAAAAAAACCCCCTTGAGGGACAAAGAGTTAAAGAAGCCTAACGGTAAAAAGCTAAGTTTATAAAACAAAAAAAAAGGACATTTTTATTTGCCCTGTACCTCGTATCGGCCCCACCTACGCCAAATACTATGACGGCCACGCATGCCATCCAACCTACTATAAGTATAAATGAAAGCGTTTACATTTTCAATACCTAAAAGAGAACAAGTTATTCCACTCCCTCTTGATAAAAGTGGAAACACATTAATGAATATTTAATAGAGATAGAATTACTGCCATGTAACTGCACTTGAAATAGATGCTGTAAAATAAAAAACTGTTATCTAAAGAGATAGAAAATTCACTTGATGATTAAATTTATTTGGTTTATTTATCTATTAGGCAAGAAGGAACCCCAAAATTATTGAAAAATAATATGTAAAGAGCGATGAAAAATTAGGGTGAAAGGAATGTCAACAAATAAAACAACCGGTAAAAAGCAGAAGCTGTCTGGTCCTGAACAGGTAGTGGAATTTATGAACAACCTTGAACATCCCTAAGAAGTCAGAAACATCATTTTAAATACAAACAGCAGAATTACTGTTAAAGATGATGTAAAAGCTAAAGAAGAAAAACTTAGAGAAGTTATTGATGCTACGATTTAACAATTTGTAATGTAGCTTGAAGGACCTCAAATGCAAGGTCCCAACAATAATTTATGAACATAGCCATATAAAAAGAGGAATATGGCAAATGATAGCCATACTCCTCTTATTTTAATTTAACTGACTTCTACTGGAATCTTAGCAGTTTTTGTTTCTAAGGTAGGTGTTTCCAAGTTAAAGCAACGACGGTATATCCATTCGTATCCTTTTACATTAATATCGCGTGGATTACCGATTGTTTGCGGATCGTTAAATGCTTCCTTGGCTAAACGCTCAATCATTTCAGCAGATACACCCTGATCCGCAAGTGTTGGAATTTCAACATCTTCAACAAGTTGATATACTGATGTAACTGCTGCTTTTGCTGCTTCTTCCAGACTCATACCATGAATATTCACACCCATAGCTTGAGCAATACGTGCAAATTTTTCTGGCTCACCCATCCAGTTATACTCCATTACCGGTCCCAGCATGGCTGCGACACAAGGTCCGTGAGCAACAGGGAGAATCCCTCCAAGAGTTTGTGCCATGGCATGTGCAGCTCCGGCAGACTCACTGCCGTATGATAGGCCTGCTAGCATGGCTGCTTGTGCCATTCCATAACGAGCTTCAATGTCTTTGCCGTTTGAAACGGCCCTGCGTAAATATTTAGCTACATATTCGATTGCAAGCAATGCAACTGCATCAGTCATCGGTTGGGCATAGTGGCATGTATAACACTCAATTGCATGTGAAAGGGCATCAATCCCAGTGCCGGCTGTAATATGTGCTGGCATTGAGACATGAAGTTCAGGGTCAATGATTGTTAAATGTGCAGCGATTAATGGACCTCCCGTATTAAATTTAAATTCACGAACAGGATCAGTAATAACAGCCCACTGAGTTACCTCACTTCCTGTACCGGCTGTTGTTGGAATTGTTGTTAATGGAGGGATGCGTTTTTCAAGCGGTTTTTTACCTTCAGCTGCTTCATAATTTAATACAGGTTCGCCATGAACGACCTCCACGCCAATTGCTTTTGCTGTATCCATGGAACTCCCTCCACCGACAGCAACAAGTCCATTACAAGATGTTGATTTATAAATAGATGTTCCTTTTTCCACAACATGAATAGAAGGGTTCGGTTCAACTTGGTCAAAAATAACAACTTCTATTTGTGCTTCTTTTAAACTTTTAACAACTGGTTCAATTAATCCAACTTTTTTAACACCTGGATCAGTAACAAGCAAAACTTTGCTGACGCCAAGATTTTTAACCTCTTCACCTGTATGTTTGACTGCACCAATCCCATGTTTTAAAACGGTTGGAACTTCAAAGCTTTTTAATCTTCCCATTCTCTCAAATCTCATAAACATCTCAATCACTCCTTCATTTATTGTTAATTAAGTACAATAGTCAGCCATGTATTTAAACTAATTCGCTTTCTTTTGCATTTACTTCTTTAAACCAGAGCATAGGTTCAGGATTTGTATTCATGTATACATGTTTAATTTCTGTATATTCTTCAAGGCCAACATGGCTCAATTCGCGGCCTATACCGGATTGTTTATAGCCGCCCCAAGGCGCTTGCGGAAAGTATGGATGAAAATCGTTAATCCAAACAGTTCCCATACGCAGTTTTTTAACAATCCGTTCAGCACGATTCATATCACTTGTCCAAACTGCGCCTGCTAATCCATACAAACTATCATTAGCTAGTTGAACAGCTTCCTCTTCTGTTTCAAAAGTTTCAACTGTAATGACAGGGCCAAATGACTCTTCTTGCACGATTCGCATTTTCGTATGACAGTTTGTGAAAATCGTCGGTTCGATAAAATATCCCTTTTGTAAGCCGGGTGCAGTCGGACGTTTTCCTCCGATTGCTAGTGTAGCTCCTTCTTGGATTCCAAGTTGAATATATTGTTCTATTGATTCTAAATGCTCGGCTGAGATAACAGGGCCCATTTCGGTCTCTTCATCGAAACCGCTTCCAATATTAATTTTCTTTGTTCGTTCTACGATTGCTTCTATAAAACGGTCATGAATTTTCTTTTCAACTAACAAGCGGGCTCCAGCAGAACACACTTGTCCAGCATGAAAGAAAACAGCATTAAGTGCATAGTCAACAGCAGTATCAAAATCTGCATCAGCAAACACAATGTTTGGATTTTTTCCTCCAAGTTCCATCGAAATCTTTTTAAAGTTACCGCTGGCTGCTTTCATAATGTGTCGACCGGCTTCTCCTCCGCCTGTAAATGAAATAAGGTCTACGAGAGGATTTTCAGCCAATTCTGAACCGACTGTTGAGCCTGGTCCCAACACAAGATTCACAACACCTTTTGGAAAGCCTACTTCTTCAAAAATCTCACACATTTTAATCGATGTAAGAGGGGTAATTTCGGCTGGTTTTAACACAACTGTATTCCCAGCAGCCAATGCCGGAGCTAGTTTCCATGAAGCCTGAAGCAATGGGTAATTCCAAGGTGCAATCAATCCACAAACTCCAACAGGCTCACGTACAACACGACTGACCGAATTTGGATTAGGAGATTCGATCATCAGACCGCCGTCTTTATCAGCAAGCCCGGCATAATATTGAAACACACCTGCAATTCCATCCATATCAGCAAGACTTTCTGTCAACGTTTTACCTGTATTCAGTGACTCCAACTCTGCCAACTCTTCTTTATACTCTTTTATTTTTTGAGCAACTTGAAAAAGAAGATCACCTCTTTCCGCCGCCGTTAGGCTACCCCAATCTCCTTCGTCAAAAGCACTTCTTGCAGCTTGAATTGCTTCTTTAGTATCTTCCCGGCTCCCCCGCGGAACCGTATCAATAACTTCTTCATTAAAAGGATTAATAATCTCCTTTGTTTCACTACTTTTAGCCTCAACCCATCTACCATTGATGTACATTTGTTTCATTACCAAACCAGCACCTCCATAAATTGGTATTTGTTAAGAAAATTTTTAACATTTATAATATACTGAAAGTATAATACATGAAATATTTTCAGTCAATACCAAATATTCAGAATATTTTATTGACATTCATTCTTTCTCTGTTATATTAAATTTATATTTTATGTATTATTTTGATGGAAAAAAGGAGGTGATATAATATGGTGGAGAGGGCGTGTGTCTATATGGAAGAACAAAAGAATTACATGGAAATGCTTGAAGAAGCGGAATCAATCGTGATTGATGCTATAGCTGAAACGATGGACCTTTATGGGGTAACACCTTCCATTGGAAGGCTTTACGGAGTTCTATATTTTAGTGAAGAAGCGATGACATTGAATCAGATGGGCAGTAGTTTAGGAATGAGCAAACCCAGCATGAGTACTGGTATCCATTCTCTTATGGATATAGAGATGGTTCAAAAGGTTTGGCGAAAAGGGGAACGAAAAGATTTATATAAAGCGGAGAAAGATTTTTTTGTATCATTTTTCTCTTTTTTCTGTAAAAAATGGGATCGGGAACTCTCTATCAATATGCAAGCTATTGAAAAAGCAACTGAAAAATTAAATTCTATATTGGAAAATCCCAATGTCCCCAATGCTGTACAGCAAAAAGCAAGTAAAGATCTTCAACAACTTAAAGAATCAACTGAATATTATTTGTGGCTCAAAAAACTGGTCAAAGCATTTCGATCGAAAGAATTGTTTAAAATAATTGAAGAAAATGATTTTGATTAATTTTTTTCTACTTAAATAAGATGATTCAATAATAAGTTGTATTTAATCTTTGCCGATCACTAATTGTTACTAAACAGTTATGTTTGATCGGTAAGAAATATTGAAATCCAAAAGCCAACAACGAAAATGGATTCTATTTCTCCTTTGAATGTGAAGCTCAATAGCCTCACGTTCATTTAGAAGAAATTGATAGAGCAACTAAACAAAAACCTTTCTATTAGGCAATACCTTATCCCCATAGAATATACTCCAATAGACAAAAAAGCCTTAACAACTTAAAGAGGCAAACTATTTTTTCCAGCTTTTTTAAAAAATTCTCTATCTCAAAATCTCAATTTGGAGGTGAACTATTCAGGTATATTTATTGATACTATTAAAAAGCAATTACAAAAAAGGATAGACCTAAGTAACAATGGCAATGTACACATTCACTCCATTAATCAGATGATCCTCCTTGCAAAATTTATACTATTTTAATATACCAATACCTTTACTCAAATCTCACATTGTCTCCTACCCTTTCAAAAACATAGTGAAAAATAATAAAATGAAAGCGTTTACAAATTTTGACTTAAATTAATTTTAAGAAAGAAGGGATGAATTTGAATGGAAATCAGGCCAGACAAAACCAGGAGCAGATAACGATTGATCTTCCAGAAAGTCCAAAGAAACAATTTTGGACTCCTTTAAAAACAACGATTGCAGGTTTTATCGTATTTACCAGCTTTACAATAACTTATTCTCTAATCACCAAAAAAAGTATTTATTGGCCTGGTCTACTTATTATGCTGGCTCTATATTGCATTTTCTATTACATTGGAGCGAAAGCAGTCGAGAAAAAGCGAGGGAAAACAGATGATATGCTTGTTGCCGGAAGATCGATGCCGCTTTGGTTATC
The DNA here is from genome assembly GCF_030817055.1 of Bacillus sp. V2I10. Lineage (NCBI taxonomy): Bacteria > Bacillati > Bacillota > Bacilli > Caryophanales > Bacillaceae > Bacillus > Bacillus sp. V2I10. The sequence goes on from NZ_JAUSYV010000002.1 coordinate 385,389, forward strand.
AATGTTTACGATGACAGCGACCTGGGTTGGAGGAGGTTACATTGCCGGAACAGCTGAAACAATTCATTCCTCTGGAATTGTTTGGACGCAAGGTCCGTGGGCATATGGGCTGAGCTTGATTTTTGGAGGGATTTTTTTCGCACGAAAAATGCGACGCATGGAATTTATGACCATGCTGGATCCTCTGGAGTCTCGTTTCGGATATAAGATGACTGGACTTCTCTATTTCCCATCTCTTCTTGGTGAATTGTTTTGGAGCGCTGCGATGTTAACGGCTCTTGGTACGACATTCAGCGTTATTCTCGGTTTAAGTTTCACTGTTTCAATTATTATTTCAGCAATCGTAGCCATTGCATATACCGTAGTCGGTGGTCTTTGGGCGATCGCTCACACAGATGTGCTACAGCTTTCTATTATGTTCTTCGGATTGATAATTGTCTTACCTTTTGCATTTTCCAATGTTGGAGGTTTTCAAGTGGCTTTTGATAATTACGCCGCCAACATGCAAGGAATGATGAGTCTTTTTCCTCCTATAACTGGATGGAATGATCCTAACTGGGGCAATTCTTTTTGGTATTGGTGGGATTACACACTTTTATTGGTGTTTGGAGGAATTCCCTGGCAAATTTATTTCCAGCGTGTTCTTTCTGCAAAAGACGAAAATGTGGCGATGTGGTTATCGATTTGGGCTGGAATTCTATGCTTCTTCTGTGCGATTCCACCTGCATTAATCGGAATTGCCGGTTTTAATGCTGATTGGGCATCACTCGGGACTGCTGCTCCAGAAAACTCTTCAATGATCCTAACCTATGTATTTAAATATATGACACCGAGCCTTGTTGGCGCCATTGCCCTTGGTGGATTGGCCGCAGCAGTTTTGTCAGCAGTTGCCGCATCACTCTTATCGGCATCAGGTATGGCGGCCTGGAATGTTTATCGCCCACTTGTAAAACCGAAAGCAAGCCCTCGACAACTGCAACAGATCATTAAACGCAGTATCATCTTAGTTGGTATTGGTGCAACATTGATCGCCTTAAACGCTAAAAGTGTTTATGCGTTATGGTACTTATCCAGTGACCTAGTCTACTGTATCTTGTTCCCGCAACTGACCTGTGCCCTTTACTACAAATGGGCAAACTGGTATGGAGCAATTTCGGGATTTGTTGTCGCCTTAATATTGCGGGTCGGTGGCGGAGAACCGTTACTGGGATTACCTGCTGTCATTCCGTACCCTTTGATTGAGGATGGGACAGTTTATTTCCCTTTCCGTACCACTGCCATGCTTGCGGGCCTAATTACGATTCTCATCGTTTCTTATTTAACACGGCATAAATGCCCGCCACTACCACTGAGAAACTTACACGAAAATAAGGAAGATCAAAACCCTGTTTTATAATATGCAGTTAGAAGAGATGGCGTTATGCCATCTCTTACTAAAAAAGTAAAGGAGTTCTATCTATGGCACAAGCAATTATTCAACAACCACCTACACAGAAAGCTTCTTCAAACGAAAATCAGTCCACATCTTCAGCAATAAGCCAAGAACAAATAGAAGTGCTTAATCAATTATTAAAACCGGAAGTACAGGAGTCTTTGACCGTCCTTGTGGAGAATCTGCCGAAATTAGCAGAAATGGTTCCATATCTGACCAAATCATATGATGTAGCACAATCTATTATGACAGATCGCGTGCTGATTAATGATTTGGTGGATGGTATGCAGGAATTCATAAAACCGCTGGAAGGAAAAATAAAGGAGTACGCATCAATAGCTATTGAAGCAAATGATCGGGCCCAGGCAAATCAGGAAACAACTATTGGTTTGTTTGGTTTATTGCGAATGCTAAAAGATCCTCAGATGCAAAAAGTATTCCGATTTGTACAGGCATACTTAGATTTAAAATCTGAGAAACAATAAATATTTCTGATGATATAAAGCAACGAATGGAGGAAGATTATGGCTAAAAATATTTTAATTTTGGGTGGGGGTTATGGGGGGTTGCTAAGTGCCTTGACAGCACGAAAACATTTAGGAACTGATGAGGTCTCCATTACGCTTGTCAACCGCTTTCCAACCCATCAAATTATTACGGAATTACACCGTCTGGCTGCAGGGAATTTGTCTGAAAAAGCAGTAGCATTGCCACTAGAAAAAATACTGCGCGGTAAAAACATTGACTTAATGATTGGTAGTGTTCAAGAGATATCCCCTGACGATCATCAAGTTTCTCTTACTGATGGAACGAAACTGACATATGACTTGCTAGTGATTGCGCTCGGCAGTGAAACAGCTTACTTTGGTATTCCGGGTCTTCAAGAGCACAGCTTTATTCTAAAGTCAGTAGAAGATGCCAATCGTTTACGTGACCATGTCGAATCCTGTATTCGCAATTATAGCAAAACCCAAGATAAGCAATATGCAACGATTGTGGTAGGAGGGGGCGGCCTCACTGGGATTGAATTGATTGGCGAGTTCGCTGATTTAATGCCACAATTATGCCGACAATACGGCGTACACACTCCAGATATTTCCTTGCTTTGTGTCGAGGCAGCACCGACTATTTTGCCAGGATTCCCCCCTGAATTAGTGGAACGTGCACAATCTAGTCTATCGGCACGCGGTGTAGAGTTTGTAACCGGGACGCCGGTTACAAAGATGGAACAGTTCGCTGTAGAACTGAAAAATGGAAGAACGATTGAAACGAAAACGATGGTCTGGACAGGCGGCGTTCAAGGTAATTCTGTGGTTGCTAATTCGGGAATAGAAGTGAATCGCGGGCGGGCGCTCGTGAGCGAATTTCTTCAGTCTACATCTCATAAAGACGTGTTTCTTTCCGGTGACAGTGCCGTAGTTATGGGACCAGAGGGACGTCCGTATCCACCAACAGCGCAATTAGCTTGGCAAATGGGGGAGACAGTCGGCTATAATTTGTTCGCTTACCTTACAGGCGGTGCGATGGAAGAGTTTAGACCTGTCTTTTCTGGAACATTGGGCAGCCTTGGTCGTAAAGACGCAATCGGCACGATTGGGGAAAATAAAACCCAATTAAGAGGCCTGCCAGCATCATTAATGAAGGAATCTAGTAACATTCGTTATCTGTCCCACATTAATGGTTTATTCAGTTTAGCGTATTAATTAGGACAAAAGAAAAATATGATGTGTGTATTAATATATATATCAACATTGTTGTTAATGCTTATTTAAATATTAAATATGTTAATTTTTTAATCAGATAATACACATATTCGTTAATAACCTGAATTTTCAATCAGAAAATTACTAACAGGTTATGGAATTAAATGTTTATTTCTATGCTATTTGAACATATAAATGAAATACCAAATTTCTAAAGCATCTGCTATGTCAGATGCTCCTTTTTTGATGAGATTCATCTATCTGGCAAGGAAGAAAAATTTTTATTTAAAGAGTTGCCTGACAAAAAATAACGTAAAATAAAAAAGCGCCTTAATGGCGCTCAATTCATTTACTATCGGACTTCTGTTTCAATTTCCTTAACTTTTTGTACGGATAATCCTGTATGGTTTGCAACATCTTGAACGGACATACTCGGTATTTTAAGTAAGCTTTTTGCAATTTCAATTGCTTTTTCGTTCTTTGCTCCGTCAATTTGAGTTTTTTGATCAGCAATAAATTTTTCTCGAAGCTGATACATTCTAACGGTTTCCTCGTCAGCACTTAAACGGCGTAGTTTATCTTCTGCTTTTGCTACCAACTGATCCAAGATAAACACCTCCTCTAAATTTGGCTGCTTAACCGTATCTCCTCTTAGAAATAATAACCATCTATGCAAAGGATTATGCAGATCAGCCTCCAGTTCATTGAACTTTGGCATTTCAATAAAATGAATTTCCAGCAGATCAGTAAGAAGTTTTTTGGATTTATCCTCATAAATCTTATAGCTTGAATGATAAGATTCGATATCGGTCAAGTAATTAAACCCTAAAATATTTATAGTAATCGTTTTGTTTAGATCTGAATATTTTTCAGCTGCTTTAAAATTTTCAGTATATAATTTTGACCAATAAAAGAGGGTTCTTTCTTTCATGTTATACTCATTTGCTAGTTGAACCTCTATGTTGATTTTTTCTCCTGTATAGCATATAGCCTTAATATCAAGAATTCCCTGTTTATCATCAATTTTTTCTTTACTCA
>NZ_JAUSYV010000003.1 GCF_030817055.1 Bacillus sp. V2I10
TTCTGAAATTGAGCCTTAATATGGACTTCTACTGGAAATGGAAGTGACTGAGCACGCTGAAACAAATGGCTGTATTCCATATCCAATGAAAAATCGTCGATGACTAAATGCGAGATATACGTTTCCCCTTCGGGTGTAGAAAGCTTTAAATAGCCCATTTCCGTAGGGTCAATAATACAATTGGTAATGTTTGTTATCCCTCGAATTTTCTTTTGCTCTTCTACAGAATGGTTGATGTCTCGTAAGAAGGTATAACGGTTAACATAGACGAGGGAATCTTCTGACAAACGCTTTCCCCCGACCGTTTGAACTAATTGAAAGAGATCTTCTTCCAAAGGGGAGAAGCGATCAAAGAATGAATGGTCAGCTTCTCGTTCCATCCCAAACATATTAATGAGTTGATCGGTCACACTTGTAAAAGCACTTTTTAAAGCTCCTGCAAAGTAATCAGCCTGAATGGCTTCAATGCTTTTTAGTCGAACCCCCAAAATAAATTGATATTGAGTAATGGCTCCAAGCTCTTGCTCTAGCAGCTTAATCGTTTCCCTGTTGTAATACTTTCCTACTTCTCTTGTAGTCTCATGAAAATCCTTTTCGATTTCGTCAAAGCGTTCCCTTAGATTCATTTGGTGAGGGTACATTTCAAGATGAAAATCTCCATAACGCTCCAATTCCTTGAAAAACAAAGTGAATCGTTCTTTCACTTCACGCAAAGACTGAGCATTGTTAGTGGGAATCATTTCTGGAGAGACAGAATAATAGGTATACACATCTCCGCCTCTTGTTAGCATCATATTCTTATAGAATTGCTTCATAGGCGCTTTTAAATTCATTGACAATGGTTTTACTCCTCCCTCTTGCGAAAGCTCTCTACGAGACCCTAGAAGCCCTTATAAGACATTCGCTTGTTTTCGTTCTTCTTCAACCTCATGTTCAATCGGCAATTCATCAAAATCTAAAGGATGTTTAACAGCGTACTCTTCTTCTACGCTCTTCTCGTAATACACGGGCTCTAATTGAACGATTTCGTTTGAGTAAAGGACGACTTCGTCATTGCAATACCGCTTTTTAGGGAATTTTATAGTAATCAAGTAAACTCCTAAATCCCACAAATAGTTATGAATCTTCTTTCCATCCTTCCTTAACTTATACAGAAGACCAGAGACCACAAACGGAATGCCGATGTACAGGAAAACTGTTAAGCCAGGTATCAGGGAACCTATCCCATTGAAAAAGGTTCGGTATCTGAACATGATCGCTAAGATGAGAAGCGCAATGACTACTCTTGCAAGGGGAACACCAAACGGCAAGCTGAATTTTCCAAGTCGATATAAAGTAACAGGTTCTTCAAAAATGCCTTTGTAGTTATAAGTTTTCATCCCTTCTCCCCCTTCGTTGTTAATTACCGATTAAGATGTCTCCTAATTCTTTTAAAGCATTGAGCATATTTTCTGGATTTCCAACACCAAAGAACACAACTCCTGCGACAACTAGAAAGCCTATAAATTGACCAATTTGCTGTTTAAATAAAAAGAAGATGGAGAATACAACTAAACCAATTGCAACAGCGTTTCCGCCTTCCGTAACAACCCAATCACGTACTCCTCCAAGAGTAGGCAATGAACCAAGAACCAAGTTATTTAGCATGTTTAACATATCAATTTCCTCCTAATGTGTTTTTCATTTCTTGTACGTAATACTTACCGCTGTCTTTCTTGACTGTGATCGTGAAATGCTCTTCATTCGTGATGTCAATTTCCTTTTCCTTAAAGGTCACGATCGCTTTTACAGTAAAGGAGTCTTCATTTTTCGTTTGATAGACACCTAGTTCTGAGATTTTGACAAATTCTTTCAATCCATCGAGGGATTGCGGATTGTTCATGATGTATTCCATCTCCTCTTTAGGAGCAGCAGCATACTTGGTAAAAAACTCATTTAACCAAGATTCTACTTCTTGTTTTTGCTTATCCGTGACCTTATTTTCATTCGGAAGCTTATTCGAAATGGCGGTAAACCCTTCGCCTTCAACGTTTGGAACAGCCGTAAAATAAAGGTTTTCAATCACAGCATATTGACCATTCTTCGCTTGCACCGGTATATTCAAGAGTGCCGTTTTCACTTGCTCCGTTTCCTCCTGAACTTTTTGTTTGACCTTCTTTTTCTTATCACCTTCTTTGACTTCTTTTTCTACCTCTTTTTCTGTGATAGAGATATTGGTATAGGTCACTTTGTATTGAAGGGTTGCTGAATCTTTGCCATATTGAATGTCAAACAAATGCTTATTTTCAAGCTTTCGATAGCCCTTCACACCCTCAAAACTTTCCGCTTCTAATCCACTGGCCAGATACGTATTCAAGGTTTCCATCCTTTGTTTTCGTTCGGCTTCGTCATTTGGAATAGTGATAAAGCTGTCCACGACTTGTTCACCAAACAGTGTCATTTTGGGACTTTTATAAGCGTCATAATCCTGAATGGAAAAACTTTTTTTGACATCCTCAATAGTAGATTGAGTGGCAGCCACTTTATTTAAGGCATTGTTAGCACGCAAGAAACCTAAAACGGCACTGACACAAATAATCCCGATGACAAACCAAATCATAAAGCGAATACCTTTCATATTTCGCTGCTTGGGAAGGGTTCTGCTTTCCTTTTTTTGTTTCTTAGGCATATTCCCTTTCAAAAACCCTGTCGAATTTTCCCGAATATTCCGATATTTTTCCGCAAACTTCATCTCACATCTCCCCTCATCCTGTACGGAATTTGATGAATAGCCTTTTCCACAATGGTGGAGCTTCGTCTATCAAAGGGTTTCGAAAGAAAATGACTCGTCTTCTTTCTTCCTCTGATAACCCTCTGGCCGCCTTTCGAATGACTGCAAATTGTCCAGTATCAAAACTTTTAATCTCATTAGGATGAAAATAAAAGGCTTGCACATTCCGAACCGTTCCTTTTTCTGTTTTTAGATCGATCCGCTTAAATAATCCACCTTTATCTTCAAGCTGATACGTGACTTCTTGGTCGGAAAATGTTCCCCCTATGCTCGCTGCTTCATCGGCTGTTGTGGAGGAATTTTGTTTACCAATCCAAATGGTATTACAGGTATCTATCACTTTTTCTTTGATATTAACCCCACTGACATCGGCAAGATCAGCAAATGACTGGATACCAATGACCGCCCTCATATTTGCGCTACGAGCCCTCGCCGTGATGTCTGCAACCTTTTCAGACCCATAAGCGCTAAATTCATCAAAAACTGCTGTAACGCCCTTCCTATCGCTTTTATTGGTCTTGAATTGTTCCTTTACAGCATTAGCTGTATCTGCAATGACAAATCGACCCATTCGTTTTATGAATTTTTCATATGATAAAGAGTTGAACGAAAAGATAACACCTTCCCCACGTTTCATAACCTCAACTAGATCAAGACCGCTTTCTTTCTCCTCCAACAATCTTCCTAACTCACTATTAACCAATTGAGAGAGCTGGCTTCGCAAGCCTTGAAGATTTTGACGCATATGTGGAAACGCCTTTTCAATGTCCTTATCTTCTTCATCAGACAAGGTTTCTTTATCAAAAAACAATACCATCATTTTTTTAGATCGTTCGGACTGATGACGGACAATGATCTCTTTTTGAACCGTTCGATATTCAACCTCTTCGGATTTCTTGGATGAAGGTGCATCACCAAAAACATCCAGTGAATCAGTAGGTACGGTAACCTTTAATTTGAACTGCTGATTTTCAACAGTTGAAGGACTTTTTTCCACCTTTTCTTGCTCTTCAACAATTCTTTTTTCCTGCACAATGTCGTTTTTCAACACACTGTACAAGTTCTTTACGGATAGAAAATGTAATAGGTTCTTTAAATCTCGATCAATTTCATAAAGATCAAGAAAATAAACGACTTTTTGAAGATTGTCCTGCGCTTCATTTTCATAAAACTCATTTGACCAGTCAAAGAGTGCCATTAAACGATCAGTAATTTCAGAACGATTCCCATTTTTCAAGGGATTATAGGTGAGGTCCGTATTTTCACTAAATACATGCAATGTGCGACCGTACCGATCAAACATAGACTGTAAATCTTCTATTGTTTCTGAATCTCCTTTACCATCTACAAATACCACACTTTCATGATTCATAAGAGCTGTCTCAATCAATGTCATAATGGCAACGGTTTTCCCACTTCCAGTAGTTCCTGCAACAAGTACATGCTGTTTTGTTTCCGCTGATTTCATCGTAATTTCATTTCGATTCTCATCGATACCAAGCAAGATGTCTTCAATCGGTTGATTCTTCTCTAATTGCTTAGCTTTACGCTTTCGCCAATTTGCCTGTACTTGATTCGTAATAGAGAGACTGTGTTTTTTAATCGCCTTAAATTGCTTGGATTGGCGATATTTATACCTTTTATCATCCTTTGAAGTAACTACTTTTCCTCTGTAAAAATCAATGACTGCAACTCCTGCCCGAGCAAACAATACACCAAGTGACAATGAAGCTAACCAAGCTTTCCATGTCATTTGAAATGGTGAGCCATTATTAATAAGATTTTCAACTGGATTCACAAAGCGTTCCATTCCTACAAGGGTAAAAGTCGCTTCTGTCAGTTGAAACAATACACGCCATCCCTCAAAATACAAAACGGCTGCTAAAAGTAATCCCGCTATAATCGAAAAAAGATTAACCATCTTTTTGTCCTTAAGAAGCTGAAACACTCCGAGACATAAAAGACCAATCACAAAGGAACCAGCTGTAAGAAGTACAATCACAACGCATAAGAGGAAAATAGAAAAGAATCCTATCATCTCTTCTGTTTGTTGTTCTCCGTTTGTCTGTTCATTCTTTTTCGGTTGTTCATCAAACCATCCCATTCATATCACTCCTCACTAGATGGTAAAACCTGATCAAGCAAAGAAACCCGAAGATTTTTCACCCCTACACCATCTGCCGATTGCTGAATGGATTTCATAATTGTTTCATCCCTACAAAGATAGATCGCATCTGTATAGTGACCGCTGTTTATTAAATCTCGATATTGTTCCATCTTCCTAATAATCCTGGCATTAGTCTTTGATGATAATTCCACCTCATAGGCTACTCGGCGCTCCTCATTAAACAAAGAAAAATCAGGAACATTCTTTGCCATGTAATCCCAACGCATTGGCTGATTTTGATTAGCTAAAGTAAGCGCATATTCTCTTGTTAATTCTCGTTCGGTTTTAAAATCTAAGTTTCTACCTTGCTGCAAATAACGATTTTTCATAATGAAAAGAACCTCTGCAGCCGTCAAATCATGTTGAAGCGAAGAATATCCACTTGGTCCACTAAACTTCAAACTTCCAACGTAATCACTGCCATCTTTCGTAATCACACAAATCTTCTGACGGCCAAAACTCTTATTCTCAATAAAATTTAATTCTTCCAGCTGCTGTCTTGCTCTGTAGATCGTCATTGTTGCCATTCCTGAATACCTTTCTAACTGCGTAACACCTATCACTCCAAAACGATCGATCAACCGTAAAACCTTCATCCTCTTTTCACTAACCACATTAAATTTCATAAACAATCCTCCATCACCACAACAATTTAGATCACCCCTCATTTTAGGTAATAACCTCTAACTCATCAAACAACCTACAAACCCCAAACATCATTTTTCACCACCTCTCAGCTACTCCTCTATTTCCATCGTTTTTCTTTTGACCTTGAACTTTTTTTATCACTTGAACTTATTACTTGAACTTATCTCTTGAACTTACTCTCTTATCTTTTAATCTTTTATCTTTTTATCTCTTAATCACTCTCTCCTCACACCTCTTACTTAACCCACCACACCACCTTATATCCTCTATCCCCAAATCAATATTTATCATTTTCCTCCTGACCATTTGCTCGTTTACGTAGTGAGCGAATGGTCAGGAGGGGGTTTTTATGATAAATATTGATTTGGAACGCCTTTTACACAAAAGAAATGGTGGGTTTGAAAACATTTACATATCACTTATTAACCAAAATAATACCATTAACAAGTATAAAAAAGTATCCAACTTTTTCCTTAAAATCCCCTTGGTGTACTTAGCCCTTTCTCCTTATAATTTCCATTTTATTAAATAAAAAAACCATACTGGATTGACTAAATTCCATATGCCTTTTCTAAAAATTCCACCTGAATAAGTCCCTAACTTCGTTTTTAATTTATTACTGATCAATTTGATCAGTAAAATAGCGATAGTAATCTTAATCAAGAATAATTAGATAAGATGGTAATAAGGTTCTTCTCGGTAGTCAATGACTAAACACATAGAAATAGCTTCAAGGTAGCGCACCCCTAGAAAGAGATAAACTATGACCAGAAGAACCTTGACTAATAGGAACATCCGCAGAGATAGATAAAGAAACCCCACCCACCACCTGATCTATAAATGTAATTGAATTGAACCCATTTTTTTTTGATGGATTTTTAGGCCGGAACGGAACCACTTTGGACTGTTTAACGAGCTGTAGAGTGGTTACAGCAGACCGTCCTTTCCCTTCAACATTTTTGGTAACAATCCCACGTTGAATAAGGTAATCTATGACCTTTTTAAAGGTTGAATATGGTATGTTTTTATTTCTGTCTGAAGACGATTTGATTGCTTGAGCAATCGTTCTTTGTCCACCACAAACTTCGCCACCTGCAGAGATCAAATAGTTAATAACATCGTTTTCCCACTCATTAAAGTGGCTATATGTACGTTCTTCTCTTGGTTTTGCTTCCTCCCATGTTTGATAAGTAAATGCCATTCCGGAAAGTTCACGGATCCAAAATGAAGACGGTCCTCCTGGCGATCCTTTCTTGAAGGCGCTTTTCACTTTTCGTTTTACATCAATCTGATTCATTGCCGGCTCGTTTAGTCCATTCCATTCTTGCAAGCGTGCTTCTGTTTCTGATTCACTGTAGCCTGAAGCTTTAAAAGCCAAAGCAAGCGTATAGCAAGTATTGTCTCTCTGCCCCCTAGATACACCTTCTAACAGTTTTTTAATAGCTGCATGACCTAAAAGACCGCCTGAACCAATACAAACGGACTTACGGTCTTTTAATAGCTCTTCCCTGCATTCTTCATGGTAGATTGATAGCCAATCGCATAAATCATCAAATGATACCCTGTTATCACTTTGATATAACGTGTTGGCTGCCGTTGGCATACGAAACCACCGTTCAGCTCCAATGGCTTGAATGTCCCCCCCCATAACCTCTGCAATTGCAGCTTGTACGTGTTTGTATAGCTCTGTCACCTTCGGAAAAGCACGTTTTGGACAATTGTAATACCAATAAACATGAAACCCCCCTGAAGGTGTAGAAACCACCATAGAAGGCACCGGAAGACCAGCTTCTGATACAAGATTCAGCACATCAGGAAGAATCATAGATTCGTTTTGATCGTTTTTCACATCAATATCAATAACCATTGCATTTAACCAGCGTAAAGCCCCTGCATGTCGCTGATCATTGCGAAAAAAAGTATTTGGTGTGAAATAGGTATACGCTTCAGCAGCTCCATATAAAGAATGAAAAGTGCGTATTGCTTTAGGTTTTTCATTAAATTTATTACAAACAAAAACCCATCCTAAATGACTGTTATAGCCTGTTTGCTGCCTTTCTGATTGTCGCTTAGGTGCTTCAGTAAGTTGATCACCAAAAATCTCTCTATAAGCATTCATATGCTTGTCCTCCCCTATTTGGGAAAACAAAAAAGACTGGAGCAAGCTAAGCTGCCCCAGTCTAAAATCTTAAAAACGCCTGACATCCCTAGATTCTTTGCAAAATATACCACTCTAAAAACAAGAGAAAGTAATTGCAAAAAGCCTAGAAAACTGTTATTATAATCCCATACGAAATTTTAATAACGGTCCATATTGCTACCAACAATCTGGACAAAGGCGTTTCGAGCTAGGGTGAAGCTAGCTTGAAATCATATTTCAGAGCGTGCTACCAACACGCTCTTTTATTTTTGTCTTTTTTATTTTCACTAAAATTGTAATGTTTTAATAATGATCTATGTATGTCGTAATCTATTAATTTAGTTAGCATAATTCATCAAAATATATCAAGTTACTAAACACTATACACCCATTTTTGACATTCGTCTACCCTTATTCTTATAAGGGTTTATTCTAAAAATAACTGCATACAAAAGGCATGCAACTATTGACTAACGCATGCAAAAAGCATACAATAAGGATAAATATTCATTAATTACCACATATTTATTAAGGAGGAAACAGTAAAAATGGGAAGATTTGTTTCAATTGATATTGGAAACGATGCTGTAAAGGGCTACTTAGGAGACCTCAACAACCAGATTTACATACCGAATGTTATTGCAGAAGTGAAAGACCGAGAAATTGTCGAAATGGAAAAGAATCCTTTAAATGCACTTCATGTAGAAATAACTTCATCAGCTTTGAAGAAAAAAAACGGAAATTACGCAGTTGGTAACTTAGCAGCAAAATATCCTAACAACGATGAACTATCACCAGATCAAGACAAATCAGATAACGATCAGCCTGTAATTATGCTTTTAGCTTCACTAGCATTTGACGCAGTTAATCATTTTAAAGAAGACGATGGGATTATTGAAGCCACTTACTTTTTATCTACTGGATTACCTTTAGATGAAACTAAAAAAGCGAAAGCAAAAGACTTTCGTAAGAAATTAAAGAATTCACAACATGAAGTTAAATTCTTGAAAACCCCTGAACTTGAAGGTAAAATAGTTCGAATTAAATTCGAACAAGTTTTGGTAAACACCGAAGGCTTTGCTGCATTTGTAGACTTAACTACCAATAATGACGGATCAACGAAAAATGAAGATCTTTTAGGAAAGACAATTTTGATTAATGATATTGGTGGGCTATCCACGGATTCAGCCATAATTACAAGTGAAGCAGAAGTTGATAATGAGTATAGCATTGGAATCAAGAAAGGTGTCTCTACGTACCTAGATAACATTATTAAACAAGTTTACTCTAAACATAAATACTCAATAAAGAGTCGCCGTACCTTAGTTGAGATTATCTCAAATGAAGACCCCGAAGAACAAAATCACATTTGGGTAAATGGCAATCGCGTTTCAATCAAGGATATTGTAGATCAAGAACTTTCTATTTTGGCCAAAGAAGAGTATAAACTTATTAAAGATATGTGGCGAAACGAACCTAATATTAGACTCGCATATCAAATCGGTGGAGGCTCTTTAGTTTTAAAACCTTATTTAACTGAGCTTAATTCATCTGATAAAAACTATCCCCTGCGATTCTTATCAAAAGAAGATAGCGTATGGATAATTGCCCGAGCATACTTTAAGATTCTTCTGATGTATCTTCAAAGCAAAGGATTGTCTACACAAGAAGTAGCCGCAAATAAAGAGTGATTTTTATGGAACAATTTGAACCTGGCAAAACGATCTCGTTTCGTCTGCCACAAGATACTCCTGTATCGGTAAGTAAATATTTAACAAGAAGAAAAAATAGATTAGGCAGGAAATTCAGCAGTGAAATCGCCCCTCTTTTTGTATCAGCAATTTCTCAAAAGATTTCCAAAACATCAGAGGAAGATACTATTTCTGTTCCTCTCCCTAAAGGAATTACTAATGAACAAAAAGAATGGCTAAATCACCCACATACAAAAGCTTTAATTAGTCAACTTCTCTACCAGGTTATTAACAAACCTGCTTCAGGTTTTGATTTCGATACAAACGTAGTTAAAAATGAAGATATTGACTCTCAATCCTTTAAAGTAAACAATACTGTTAAGAACTTTGCACAAAAAACGTTTCTTAATTTTGAAGATGATGACGATGACGATTGAACCCACTTTTTGTGGGTTTTTTCTTTTTACGCAAAATAAGACAAAACTAGATAAAGGATTTTACATAATAAATGATAATTTACTACTTAAATAGTTAGTAAAAATGAAAACTATACTCAAAACACACTAAAATATATGCTATTATGGTTTAGTTGTAGTTCATATATAATCATAATCAACAACTAATATATTCTACATATGGTATAGAGTTTACAAGTGGACAATGTTCTCCGAATATCAAATAAGCACACATTCAAAAACTATCACATGTGGTATATTTCGATATTCATTTCAAACTCTTTTAAATCAAGATTTGTAATCTACATGTATCTTTTATTCTACAAGTGCTCCATAAATTATAAACCACTTGTAATACGTACTCCATATATAGATAGTTAATCTGATTAATCTACTCAAAAGAATACAAAGAGGGGGTTTATACTAATGAATTTTTGGAAAATTAGTGATTTTGTCGAAGTAATTAAACGCAACCTTGATATTACATCTCTTCATATGAATACAGTTGATGGTTGGTTTAAAAGATTGGAGACTGATCGTATCCATTACATCAATCGATCTGAAGACACCAATGAAAAAATATATGATGACCTTGATTTAAAAATAGCGATATTTATTAAAAGTCGCCGAGAAGACAAATGGTCACTCGCTGCAATCTCAAGAGATCTTCAAAATCATTTTGATCTAAGACCTTTCCCAAAAAACGATTCAAACTTTCCATCATCTTATGTAGACGACATAGAGTCTATAAAACAGCATTTATCTATTGAAATGCGTGCTTCATTTGAAGAATTAGCTGCCACGAAGATTGAAGAGTTGAAAAATCAGTATGAATCAATAATAAAACAGCTACCTCAGCCAATATCAGTGGAAGAGCAAAAAGACCAAAGGTTTCAAGATATGGTTTTACGAAAGAGGATTGAAAATAAGCTAGAGGATGAAGCACTTAAATTGTGGTCTACAAAACCCGAATCTGAGCGGACAAAAAGAGTAGGATTTTTTAGAACAGAAGTGGATTATGATAAAAAATACCGTTTTATTAAAGATTATGTAAACAATAACTTTGAAATAAAACTCAAAGAGGAGCTGTTTTAAATACTCAAACAAGAAAAATAATGCTCTAGTTAGTGCAGATATATTGGTTGCTGGAAGTGCAACCTCAATGACCGAGCAGTCTTATACAAGTACGTGTGAGCTAGTTTTAAGGAGGGTACTAATGGAGAAATGGGAAATGGTTCTTAACAAGTTTATTAAAGATTGGGAAACCAGGGACGATGTAAGTGCTGCACTAGTATGTGGAAGTTACATAACAGGTAATCCATCTAAACGCTCTGACTTAGACGTGCATATAATTTTATCTAACGAAGTTGAATGGAGAGAAAGAGGAAATAAGATTTTTAATGGTCTTCTTATTGAATACTTTGTTAATCCACCGAAGCAAATTCGTAAATATTTTCAAGAAGATTTCCAAACTCGTCGAACAATGTCTATGGTTCAGTTTATTACAGGTAAAGTAGTATTCGATAAAACCAATGTTATTCAATCATTAAAAATAGAAGCTGCAGAATGGATACAAAAGAAATATAATAGCATTAATAGAGTATCTTTAGAGGTTAATAAATATGGAATTTGGGATACTGGAGACAATTTACAAGATTGTTATGAACAACAAAGACCGGACTTTTACCTCGTATACTACAACTCACTTACAAATCTATTCCAACAATATTGTACTTATCTCGGACTAGATATTGTTCCCTACTATCAAATCAATTCATATTTAACAGATCCTTTATATCAGAAAAAGTATTTAAAAGAAGCTTTTCCAGACCCTGTTTTCAGTAGTTTGTTTATTGAAGCGTTACAAGAGAACATAGATGTAGAAATGATGAAAAGCTATGAGCAGTTAAGCCAATACGTTTTAAACAAAATGGGTGGTTTCAATATAGATGGTTGGAAAATCAAAAGTCGTGTAGAGGAATAACTCCTTTTATGCTATTTTTAATTACTAACATCCATTATAAGGATTAACATACAACCACAATCGGGCGCGTTTCTTCAATAAGAGGAAGCGCTTTTTAAATATTGCTAAGGGGAAGTTTTGTTTAATAACCAAAGTCTAAAAAAGGTATATGATATTTAAAAGTTGAAAGTATTAATTGTCAATTATAAAAGGAGGTTCGAATGGAGTCTAAAACTATAAGGGCATTGTTTGAATATAATTGGAATCTTCGACAGCGATGGTTTGAATGGTGCAAAGAAATACCTTTACAAGAACTGATGAAAGATAGAAATGGCGGGCATAAGGGGATTTTAAATACACTATTTCATATTGTAGATGTAGAGCAAAGGTGGATTACAGGGTTAGCAAAAGTTGAGCCTAATACATATATATTTTCTGATTACAGTACACTGGAGGAAATAATAGCATTTTCCAATATTTTAAAAGAAAGAACCATTCACTTCTTGGATAATTATATTGTAGAAAACACCGATGTTTTAAGTGCGGTAAATAAAAAGGGAGAGAATGTGTCCCATCTTTATATAGAAGTTATTCTGCATCTTTCAGTTCACGAAGTTCATCATATGGGTCAACTTTCTGTTTGGGCAAGAGAAATAGGAAAAGAACCTGTCTCTGCGAATTTAATTGGTCTAAATCTGTTCAACAATAAATGATTCATATTAAGCAAATGGGGGCTTTCTTGGAGTACCCATGCAGCGTTTATGTTCCAGGGCGATCTTCAACAATCGGGCAGGATTGTGGAGGATTGTTCTCAAAAAAATGAGGCAGATTAGTACAAGAAGCAGATGCACTTTTTAACTTATGGAACTTCTTTGTTCAAGAAGTTAATTTAATAATACTTAACTACTACCTTGACCTTTTATTATCCATATTTTAGAATTAAACCTAATATACTAAGAGAGCGATGAAGAAGAAGAGTAAGCTTTAAGAACGCTTCAGAGAGCTGATGGTTGGTGAAAATCAGTGCGGTATTATTGTTGAATGGGCTTCTGAGCTACTAGACTGAAATAAGTAGTAGGTTTAGCGGATTGTCTTACCGTTAAAAGAGACTAAGTATCGAAACGAATTTACTGTTTCAGTACGGATAAGTGCGTTTACATTTGTAAACGAATGAAGGTGGCACCACGGGTTACTCGTCCTTTTTGGGATGGGTAACCCTTTTTGTATTTAATTAATTTTATATTTGGAGGTTTATAATGAAAAAAACGATTTTAACTGGAATTAAACCTACGGGACAAATTCATTTGGGGAATTATATTGGAGCGATAAAGCCAGCCTTGGAATTAGCTAAGATTCAAGATTATAAACCAGCATACTTTGTTGCCGATTATCATGGTCTAACAAAAATCTATAATGCTGAAGAATTTCGACATTTGTCATATGGAATAGCAGCAACATGGTTAGCATTGGGGCTTGATCCTGATAAGGTAATCTTTTATAGACAATCTGATGTTCCTGAGATATTTGAATTAAACTGGATATTTAGCTGTTTTGCATCAAAGGGATTATTGAATAGGGCTCATGCTTATAAAGCTATTGTTGATAACAATAAAAACTCGCAAAAGGATTTAGATTATGGTGTCAATATGGGATTATTCAACTACCCGATTCTAATGGCAGCAGATATTTTGATGTTTAAAACGGAAGTTGTACCTGTTGGAAAAGACCAAGTACAACATGTAGAAATAGCTAGGGATATTGCTGAAAGTTTTAATAATAATTACGGGGAGACATTCTTGTTACCTGAGTACAAAATACAAGAAGACACCGCTGTATTGCCTGGATTAGATGGTCGGAAAATGAGTAAAAGTTATAATAATACAATTCCACTTTTTGAAGAACCAAACAAATTACAAAAGCTCATAAATAAGATAAAAACCGATTCATTGCCACCAGAGGCACCGAAAGACCCTGATACGTCAGTTCTATTTACGTTATATAAAGAATTTGCTTCTCCAACTGAAGTAGAAAAAATGAAAGAACAATATTTAAATGGTATTGGCTGGGGTGAAGCAAAAAAAGAGTTGTTCAATGTTATGGATAGATTTTTAAAACAACCACGGGAGAAATATAATGAGCTTATGGACTCCCCTGAAACATTAGATGAAATTTTGAAAAATGGAGCAGAGAAAGCAAGATCAATCAGTGCTCCATTCTTAAAAGAAATTAAACGTAAAATTGGGTTTTATGCATAGGTATTTTGCAAAATAACGTGATTAATATAGCACTGGTTTCAAAAGCATTAAATAGTATTATTTATCTTCCACAATCGGGGGCGATTGCTTAACAAAGTGTCGCCTCTTCTTATTGAAGTAAAGGGCAGGATTATGGAAGAGTGAGTATTTGTTTCTTTGCAACAATCGGGCCATTTTGTGGAATAAAATTTTAAAAGGAAATTAGATTTAATTGTTAAAGTATGGAGTACGTGTGCAGTTTAGCTAAATAAGAATATGAAGGAATAAGTAGTTTTTATATAGAAATGTAAAAATGATAGGAGATGATAAAAATGAAAAAAGAAAAAGAAATGTTTAGACAGTTATTTGACTGGGCTAAAAACAATGAAGAAATTCGTACAATCATTCTAACAAGTTCACGTGCAAACCCTAATGCCTTTATAGATATGTTTACTGATTATGACTTTGAACTTTTCGTAAAAGATTTAGGTCCTTTTTTAAAAAGCGACAAATGGTTAGAAAATTTCGGAACAATTATAAAACGTGTTCCCTTGAAAGCAATCGAAAGTGAAAACTGGATTACTCGTCTTGTTCTATATGAAGATGGGACAAAGATTGACTTTCAAATATCTACTAATGAGTCTGTAAAAAAACTTGCTAATGAAACTAAAATACCACCTGAGTATGACAATGGTTATAAAGTGTTACTGGATAAAGATAACCTTACCCAAGGTATAAAATCTCCTTCATATACAGCGTTTATTACTAAAAAACCAACTGAAGAAGAGTATTTTGAAATTATGAATAGCTTTTGGGGAGATACAGCCTACGTTGCAAATAGTCTTTGGCGTGATGAATTGTATTATGTTAAGTTTATGCTTGATAATATAATTCGCTTTAACTATTTACAAAAAGTAATTGAATGGTATTTAGGAGTAAAATACGATTGGAAGATAAACCCCAATAAATATGGGCGATGGTTTAAAAGATATTTGGATAAACCAACTTGGGAAGATCTAGAGAAGACATTTGTCGGTGCAAATATAGAGGATAATTGGAATGCTCTTTTTAAGACTGCTGACCTATTTAGTAGATTAAGTAAAGATATCGGAGAGAATTTATATACATATCCTTTGGAATATGAAAAAAAGATAAGAGAATATTTATTAAAGGTAAAAAACTTAGACAAAAACGCTAATACTTTTGAATAATAAATTATGATAATACAATTAACTTCCTTGTTCAACAATCGGGCGCTTTTCTTCAATAAGACAACATAATCGATATTCCACAATCGGAGGCGATTGCTTAACAAAGTGTCGCCTCTTCTTATTAAAGTAAAGGGCAGGATTGTTGAAGAGTGGTTTCAAGAGTTTGATCAACAACCGGGCCAGTTAATTGAACAAGGATGTTAGTTGCACGTTAAAAACAAACGATGATAAACAGAAAAAACCGTTCAATTTTTTGAACGGAGAGAATCAAATTAGGTGTGTTAGTAAATGAATTTAAATTCCTGTTTTTATGCCAAAACCTATTAAAATTAAGCCAGTTGATTTTTGGAATGCCTTCTGGAATTTTGAGTTGTTCAACCATTTTTTTGCGTAATCAATTAGATAAACAAGAAATAGAAACCACAATACAGCGAGTAAGGTTAGGATGAAGGCTAATACAATCAATTGCTGGTTTACATTTCCGTTTAAATTGATAAATTGTGGCATGATTGTTATATAAACTAAAACAGTCTTTGGATTAAGAATATTATTAAGTAACGCTTGCATAAAGGAATCTTTATTATGCCGATTTGAATACTTCGTAGGTGTATTTGCTTGAGCTTGAATTTCTTTTAAAGAAAACACGCTTTTAGCAAAAAAACTTTTTATCCCTAAATAAATTAAGTAGGCGGCTCCCAAATATTTGATGGTGCTGAAAAGAATGACGGACTTTGCAATGACAACAGATAAGCCAAGGATCGCAATCAGTGTCCAAAACGAAAGTCCCATTGCCATTCCAAAAACCGTATAACGTCCGGCTTTTGAACCATAGCTAAGTGTGTTTTTTATAAGTAGCATAGTATCTGCTCCAGGTATGATAACCATCATTGCAGCTATTGAGATGTATGTTAGTAAGTTATCCATACTATTTCTCCCTTCCTCTCTTTATAGTGACTACCTAAGTAACTACTCATGTAAGTATATCAGATGTCCTTGGAAAAAATCAACAGATTTTGCTAAAATATTAGTTACAAAGGTAGCGACTAAGGTTGTATTGGAGGATTTATGAAAGAAAACATTTTAGAAACATTAAAAAATCTAAATTTTACCGAATATGAGGCGAAAGCATATCTTACCCTGTTGGAAGAATCGCCATTAACCGGTTATGCAGTAGCAAAAAATTCCGGTGTACCACGTTCAAGAATATATGAAGTTCTGGACAGTCTCGTCATGCGCGGAGATATTCTGGTTAGTCCTGGAAACACACCACAGTATACTCCTGTTCCTGCAAAGGAGCTAATTAAAAACCGTCGAATGAAAGCAGAAGAGAATTTTGAACTGGCAGAAAAATCATTAGCGGAGTTTGAACGTTCTGCAAATGACCGTGAAAATATCTGGAATATCACGGGACGCAATGAAATACTCGATAAGGTAAAAGCTTGTATATTGTCTTCTAAAAAAAGAATTCTCTTAGAGATTTGGAAAGAGGAATTCGAAGAATTGGAGTCTGAACTAAGACAGGCAGCAAATAGAGGGGTCAATGTAACGATTATTGCTTATGGGGAAATCGTCTCTGATTTTGCTAATGTTTACCTCCATTATATGGGTCATGAAATTACAGAAGAGTATGGTGGACGATGGCTTGTTATTAGTGGAGATGATTCAGAAGTAGTAGCAGGTATTGTCTCGCTGGGTAAAGATAGCCGTGCAGCATGGACAATGCATGTAGGTTTAGTAATGCCAATTACAGAAGTCATGATTCATGATTTGTATCTCATGGAAATTATGGAGAAACATAGAGAACTTTTAGAGGAAAGTTTTGGGGAAAACCTCATCAATTTACGTCGCAAATTTTCTATCCACCCAGATTTTAAAAAACATTATGTAAAATAGATTTGTACTATTCTTGTCTGTTTTATACAACGTAATAAGAAAAGCATTACTTCATAGCAAATAATGCTTTTCTTATTCAACAAACGGGCGCGATTGTTGAAGATCAAAGGTAGAAAATGATCAAACTTTTTTATAAACCGAAACTTAATCCTCTAGAGAAGAATCCATTTGCGTCGATTGAAACATCATTGGTTCGGGAAACGTATAAAAAGAAACTCTAAAAAAGGAATTGAGGAACATTGACGGAGTATTTCTTTTTATTGATCTTGTCATTCGTAATGCTTGTGGGGATGTCAGCTTATCTTTGGCATTTATACAAACTGAAAAAGAAAAGTGGAGATTCATATAAGATAGAAATCAAGAATATTCTTGCCTTAGTCTTTTTTATTCTTCTATCTGGGGCTCTATTCGTTCACTCTTTGTTGGATTTGCCAAACGTGTTGGCTAATAAAACGGAACAATATAAAGGGAACTGTGAAGTTTGGGTATTTGAAAGTGCAAGGGGAGGACATACTTCTGTGGAATTTGAAAACCATAACATTATGTTTCCTGAAAATTATCAAGGGGCAGAGGAAGGCAGCTACTATTGTGAAGTGGAATATTATCCGCGAACCGAAACGGGTAAGTCATTGAAACTTTATGAAACAAAGGGTGGAGAATTATTAAGTTCAAAATAAGTTTCTTCTTCAACTATCGGGGGCATTATTCATTGAAGCGAGGGTATAGAAGTGACAAATTCGAGTGAAGGCTTTTTGGATATTATCGGTTTAGAACAAAATACAAGAGAAAAAGCTAAATTAAAGGTATTAATTGAAAATCCTTCAGGAGAACCTAACAAAGAAATTTTGTTTAATATATTTGATTTTATAAAAAAAGTATATGGAACGGAAAAGTGTACTATTCTCTGGTGGGATGGTCAAACCAATCCGTCCACAAAAATGATAAGTGTAGAAGACTTTGAGTTCTTGCAAAATTTGTGGGCAAGGATTGCGGGCAATTATCTTTTATTTTTACCAGTACAATTTGATGTAAAACAAATTGCTCAAAAGGATGAAGAAGAGTTTATTGGATTGAGTTTAATTACATATTCCCATTTGATATTAAAGTCACCAGATGCATATGAAGTATTATATTTAACAATGAATAAATGAGATATATTAAGCTTGATTTTGTTGAACTAACGGGTGCTTATCTTAAAAATCTGGCTGCAAAAAGGCAGCCTTTTTCTTATTCGACTAACGGGTCAGTTTAATTGAATTGAAATTCATAGTACAAAACCCCCCTCAGCGACCATTATTTGGATTATAATTACTATGGAAATTCAAATGAAACGAGGGATATGATTGGAACTTCTATCAATTGAAAAACAATTTGCAGATGCTTTAAAATCTGTTGCTCGAAATTTAGAAATAAAGGAGTATATTCAGCAATCTTCTGAACTTTATCCGTTATTTCAAAGTGCTGCTAAAAGATTTGTGACAGGTGAATCAAGAGAAGATGGATTATCTAGTGGTGATTTACTTATCAATAAGGGTTACCGCATTTCGCTGGAATATATCGGAGAGAATACTACAAACAAAGAGGAATGCGTTCGAGCTAAAGATGAGTTTATAGCGTTGATGAGGGAATGTGGAAATCGTGGAATAAGTTCTCGTATTTCTTTTGATTTATCTCATATAGGTTTATCTGTTGATCCTGAACTTGCTTATCAAAACTTACTAGAGTTGGCAAAAGAAGGACAATCTTATAATCTTTCTCTTATGATAAGTATGGAGGAATCGGCTAAAACGGATCAGATACTTTCTTTATACAAAAGAGTAGTTGTCGAATATCCTAACGTTGGGGTTACACTTCAAGCTCAACTGCATCGAACATTTGATGACCTTAATGAATTACTTAATTATTCTGGGGCAATACGTATTGTTAAAGGAGCATATCAAGAACAATCAGATATTTGTATCCCTCGTTCAGATGACTTGGACCAACGTTATTTAGAACTAGTGGATTTATGTGTTAAAGCCGGTCACCAGGTTTCAATAGCTTCTCACGATGAAGCTATCTATAAACAGATTGTAGAGCGTGGTTATTTACAAAATCCATATGTGGAAGCAGAAATGTTATACGGAATTCGTCCGGAACTTTGTAAACAACTTAAAGACAAGGGGTTACCTGTTCGGGTTTATTTAACTTATGGTGTGGAGTGGTATCTATACCTTACTCATAGAATAGCAGAGTACCCACCAAACATTTATGTTGCAATAACGGATATGATTCGGGGTGGAGGAAATTCTTCTCAATTTTACTAATTAGAATGTAAAAAAATCTAATTCAACTATAGGGTGCTTCCTTAAAGAATTTGGCTGCAAAAAATGCAGCCTTTTTCTTATTTGACTAACGGGGCAGGTTAGTTAAACAATACCTTTGAGGAAAATTGGATATCTATGTTAAATTTAGAATAATATATTTAATATAAACATAGGAAATAGAGGAATAAAAATGGGGCTTAAAGCGAATATTTCTGAAAATCGAACTTATACGAAAGGTGTAATTGCGTTATTATTATCAGCTTTATTAACTGCAATAAGCCAAGTATTTTACGCAAGTCGTGTACAAAATTTGAATCCATTTATATTTACGGGTATCAGTTTCTTTTTAACTGCTTGTTATTTTTCCTTTTTTGCGAGAAATCAAAAGGTAGAATATAAATGGAAATCAACATGGCAATCGCTACTAAAGTTAAATTTAGCCTCTGTACTAGCATTTATGGGGTTTTACTTCGCATTGAAATTCATTGAACCAGCAATCGTTAGTTCACTTGAGATGGGGTTAGGACCATTATTTGTGATTTTCCTTACATTAACACAGCGACAGTTTGTCAGTAAATCACAGTGGGGAATTGCACTGGGTACTTTGTTAGCTTGCTTTTTATTAATCGTTTCTATCTTTAATGGTAATTCAGGTGTTCAAATGAATCAAAATACAAATACTATTTTAGGTGTAATAGCGAGTGTTTTTTGTGGTTTAGGAGCTGTACTTTGTACGAACTATTCAAAGCAATTAAGTTCGGTTGGGTGGACAAGTTCGATGATTTTAACACACCGTTTTTATGGTATCGTACTTTTATCATTTATTTTTACTTATGATATTTTATTTGACTATTTTTTTGATAATGTATTGTGGATTTTCCTTGTAACAATTGCCGGTGTCTTAATTCCAATGTATTTATTGCAGAAAGGTATTCAATATTGTGAGACGTTCTTAGTGATGATGTCGCTCTGCTTCGTACCTGTGTTTACATTTTTCTTTCAACTATTCGACCCAAGATTATCTTGGTCAACAACGACTTTAATCGGCGTTATTTTATTATTTGTATTAGGTCTTTTTAGTATTTATGGAGAGAAAAAATAAGTTAACAATTATAGATTCTTTTAAAACCGAATTATTCCGTGTAATGAGCGATTTTAAAAGTAAGACTCTATTAATACTAATTGTTCCGTAATCGGGAGGATTCATCAATAAGAATCGCTTTTCTTAATGAACTAACGGGTGCGTTAGTTGAAGAAAAATAAGCTAATTTGCATACGTGTTTCTATTTTCGTTATTCCATTATAGGGCGCAATACACAAATAGTGGATCGTGTCCTTTATTCAACAATCGGGAGCGTTAGTTCATTAAGAATTAAGTGACTTTATGAGTGAAGTCAGATTTTATTTATTCAATTATAGGACGCTTTTCTTCGATAAGACAACATAAATGATATTCAACAATCGGGGGCGAATGCTTAACAAAGTGTCGCCTCTTCTTATTGAAGTAAAGGGCAGGATTGTGGAAGAGTGAGTATTTGTTTCTTTGCAACAATCGGGCCATTTTGTGGAAGATCAGCAGAAACTTTTGAGATCTTAATCAAAATAGTAATTAATCTATCGAAGTTGTAAAATAAGAGTAAGAATAGTTGTGGGGGGATTTATATCAATTATAATGCTATTAATCTAAGCGAGAAACTGTCCAAATTCAGTGAACACTGGTCGCCTAAAGTCATTGGTGAAATGAATGACTATCAGTTTAAGTTAGTTAAGATTTTGGGAGATTTTGTATGGCACGATCATAAAGACACCGATGAGGTATTCATTGTGATAGACGGCGAGATGTCCATCGCATTCCGCGATGGAGAGGTTAAACTTTCCAAAGGAGAAATGTATGTGATACCAAAAGGTGTGGAGCATAAGCCTTATGCTGATAAGGAATGCCATATAATGCTGGTAGAGCCTAAAGGTGTAGTCAACACTGGTGAAACTAATTCCAAACTAACTGCTGAAAACAATATATGTATTTAAACCAATAATTCAGTTACTTTCTT
Source organism: Bacillus sp. V2I10 (assembly GCF_030817055.1). NCBI lineage: Bacteria > Bacillati > Bacillota > Bacilli > Caryophanales > Bacillaceae > Bacillus > Bacillus sp. V2I10. Next base: position 21,530 of record NZ_JAUSYV010000003.1, read on the forward strand.
TGGATCAACATATAAAAGGAAGTTACATATTGTTCCGCAATCAGGCGCTATTCTTCGATAAGACAACATAAATGATCTTCAACAATCGGGGGCTTTAATGGAAGAAGATTATTTCGTGAATTTGTAGAAGATTGGTGGTTGATTTTAATGGACATTAGATTAGAAAAAGCAACAAATGCTGATGCTCAAATTATTTTTGATATTCAGGTAAATGCATTTTTGCCGCTGTTGGACAAATATAAAGATTACAAAACAAATCCAGCCAATGAAACTATAGAAGGAGTAATAAAGAGAATAAATAACCCTTACGGTGGGTTTTATAAAATTATTGTCGATAACAGTATAGTAGGTGCGATCTGTATATTTTGGAAAGAAGAAGTGCAATTTTGGATAAGTCCAATGTTTATTCTTTCTGAATATCAAGGGAAAGGTATTGCTCAGAAGGCAATAACTTTAGTTGAAGAAATGTTTCCAAAAGCAATAAGTTGGGAATTAGCTACAATTTTAGAGGAAGAACGTAATTGCTATTTATACGAAAAAATAGGATACAAAAAAACAGGTATTAAAAAGAAATTAAATGAAAATGCAACTCTTATTTTTTATAAAAAGTTAGTTGGGAATTTTCTACCTAATTAACTGCAATGATCTTCAACAATCGGGGGCTTTTCTGGAATATCCATGCAGCGTGGATGCTCCAGAAGGATCTTCAACAATCGGGCGCTTTAATGGAATAAGGATCACAGAAATGATCAAACTTTTTTATAAAAGAATGATTCAATTGAATATATTAAAAGCGTGTTTTGATCAATCTTTTTTCAAAACACGCTTTTTCTATTTGCTCTTTTATCAAGGTTTATAGAGTTAATTTAATCAAACTTTATTTATAAGGCTACAACTAAATTTGTATACAAATTTAGTTAATACAAAGGAGAATATAGAAATATGTTAAAATTTTCTTGTGTGAATTATTTATAGTACTGTAAAGGGAGAGTGAAAATCTAGTATGAAGAATAAAGCTTATATTGATTTAAGTCATACTATTGAAGATGGTCTTATAACTTACAAAGGACTTCCTGCTCCAATAATCTGTGATTATCTAAGTCGAGAAGAATCTCGAAAACATTATGAAAAAGGAACACAATTCCAAATTGGAAAAATAGAAATGGTCTCTAATACGGGAACTTATGTTGATGTTCCATTCCATAGATACCCTGATGGGAAAGACCTGTCGGAAACGACAATTGATAAAATGGCTGGCTTGGAAGGAATTATTGTTCATGTTGATGAAAACAACAAAGAAATTGATAAAGAATTATTTTATGACCTTGATATTGAAGGAAAAGCTGTTTTAATTCATACAGGTTGGGATAAACATTGGAATACAGATCAGTATTTTGAAAACCATCCCTATTTAACCGAAAAAGCAGCAAAATATTTAGCAAATAGAAAAGCTGCATTAGTTGGGATTGATTCTGTAAATATAGATGACACATCAGGAAATGCTCGCCCCGTACATACCATTTTACTGGGACAAGAAATACTAATTGTTGAACACTTGTGCAACTTAAAGGAACTCTTAAATAAAAACTTCTTGTTTTATGCTGTTTCTCCAAAAATTAAAGGATTTGGGACTTTTCCTGTTCGGGCTTTTGCGGAAGTATTAAACTAAATAAAGTTAGGTTGTACAAATATATTACGTTTAATTTTATTTTCTACAGCTCCATTCAACTATGTAAATTATCACATCAAAAAACCTCAGATTCTACGAATTTGGGGTCCAGCCAGCAAAACGCGTATTTCGTACGCTAAGGTTGAATGACCCTTAAAATAAAGGTTCTTTGTACGTTAATCTCATATCGTCAATACAGCATAAATTAAATTGTGTTGTATTAAACAGCTTTTTTTGCTGCTGATAACACCCTTATGCAACATAATTTAATCTTTAAGGTACAAATCTAACGCAACATAACTCTTAGCGTACGTTTACCGCGTTTTGCTGGCGGTACCCCTACATAAACCCGCCTTTAAGGCGGAATTAGTGGCTTAAGCCACTCTGTTAGTAAGAAACAATCATCAGCCAAACAATCGGGAAAACCATCCTTTTGGCTTCTCGTCTTTATTTTCTTTTGAAGGCTCTTCTTCCTCTTTTGTCGGCGCAGCTAACTTTTTAGCCTCTTGCAATTCCCTCAACGCTGTTACTAACTGCTGATCCCGTTTCTTTAATGAATCATCTATGTACTTCTGCTGTGCATCTAATTTCAATACTAATTCGCGATTGAATCGCTCTTGTTGCTCCAGACGTTCGAGTACGGTATCTAGCTTCTTTTCAATATCACTCGACTGCACTTGATCGTCCTTTGTGCGCTCATTGTCCGCTTGATCGCTTGCCGCTTGCTCGCGCTTGTTCTCTCCGCCTTCAATCAGATACTTTGCTGCAGCCTCTACCGGTTGCCCTCTATCGACGAGCTTCTTTAGGTCGCGCAGAAGCTTCATTTCTTTCTCGTAGTAAATTCGTTGATTCTGTCCGTTCTTTTCGAATACATGCCCGCAGCTCTCCATCGTCTGCGACCATCGTCTTAAAGTTGGTGCGGTGACTCCTAATTGCTCGCACACATACTTCGAAAAATATCCGATGTCCTCGCTCATGACCGATCAGCCTCCGATTAAGGGACTACACTTGTCCCGTTTAGCTTAATCATATCACGAATACGCGCGTCTGAGCGCAGTTAATCGGACAATTCCTCACAAAAGAAAAGATAATTGCACTGTAGAGCGTTTCTCTGCAACGGTTATTTATACTTGCCGGTGTAATCCCACTTACCCGACTTAATCTTATCGAGATTATCTGTTATCAGCTGGCGCAGTTCTTCCGGAAACGTTTCATCGTCTAATCGCTTTAACGGAACCTGCCACATGCCTCCGCGGCCAAAGTCCATCGCTTGGACAACGATATCTAAATTGCCGTGAATGTCCGATTTCTTCTGTGTGGGGTCCAGCCGTCAAAACGCACTTATTATACGCTAAGACAGATATTGTAAAATGATTCACCAAAAACGGTCTAAACTCTTCATTTTAGTAATTTGATTTTGGTATAGCTTTTAGATAGGGGTTATTAACCCGAATTACTGGCCGTGTTATTGCTTTTAAAAGTAACCGAAAACGGTCGTTTATGGGGATTTTTATGAAAAGATAAATGGATATTTATGTTAAGGAAGAGAAGAAATTGTGAAATGATGTACTTAAACTAACGAAGCAGTTTAGTAAAAAAAGAGATGTTAATTTTACAACATCTCCTTTACTTTTAATTCCTTGTGATTTTTAGACTCTAATTCATATTTTAGATATTCCAGAAAGGGCGCTTTAGTTGGGCATTGTTGCCGAATCACATTTTCTTTTTCAACAAACGGGTTAATCCAATATGAAAGTAGTATAAGAATATTATTAGTAGGCGATACCTACACGTGATTTTATATAATCGCTTGCTTTTATCTGTTTAAATGAAAATTCTGCTGTATCCGGTACGGATATTTCAGCTCCACCCTCCGGCAAAAAATTTCGGTCTATTCGATATTTGCCTACCCTTTCTCCATCCGGCAAGTACGTAGGACAGACAATCGTCCATTCGAGGGTTGATTGTTTAAGCATATCGTAAACTTTATGATGTTCTTTCGCTGCACGGGTTGACTTCTGCTTTGATTCACTTGATTGATAACGCAGAGAATTTGGCGTGGTTCTACTTTGCAGAATACCCGCAGTTCCTATAGTTATTATTCGTTTTATACCTTCGTTTTCCATTGCTTCGATAATAAGTGGCATACTTTCTGATAGAGTGGTTGTGCCATCAGTATTTAGTGCACTAATAACTACATCAATCCCATGCATTGCACGTACTATATCATCTTTATTTAAAACATTCCCTTCAATAATGGTTAAATTTTCATTATTTATTTGAATCTTCTCTGGAGTGCGAACTAATACAGTAACATGATGACTTTCATGAAGGGCATAAGTAACTATTTGACTTCCAACTCGTCCAGTTGCACCTAAAATTAAAATATTCATAAGAATGAGGCTCCTTTTGCAAATACTAATATTTTACTATAAAAGTTATTTTATTGTCTTGTTCAACGAACGTATAAACCAATAGGTATTACAAAAAAGATTGTGAATAATTGTACTTAAACTAATGGGTGCGTTAGTTGATTAAAATGGCTCCCAATTTGGCGGGTTTTTATATCGGACACAAACGGTGAATGTAAATTGTGCATAAAAGAGGTTGTACTCTTGGACAAAAAAATGAAATGCTGTACAAAAAATATGGACAGCATTTTTAAATGATAAATTTTTGAAAACTTGCGCTTCTCATAAGTCCCTTTTTAGACAAGCATTGGAATTTCACTTCACACTTTATTAATGGATCAAGATAAAAATAGTTTTCATCCTCGTTAGTGATTAGCTGCTTAGATATTTCGTAAAAGGCTTTTCTTTCTTTTGGAGGAACAAATTCCAATATACCTCTGTATTGATTATCCTGATCTAACATTAACCAACCAAATTTTTTCTTGCGAATTGCTCCTATTTTTACCGAATCATATTGATAGTTCTTTATTTTGAGAAATACATCTTGTGGTCTTGAATCCAATGTATAAGGTCTATTTAAATTCTTAGACACCACACCTTCCAGTCCTAAATCCTCTACTCTGTTATAAAGTTCATCACCGTCTGAATAAGTAGGACAAGTAGATATATACGGAGTGTTTTCTACAATGGTGTTTAAGGTATCTAAGCGTTCAGATAAAGGTTTGTTTATAAGAGATTCACCATTCAAATACAAAATATCAAATGAAGAAAAATGAACAGGTAACAGGTCCTTTATTTCTTTGATTTTTTCCTGATTAGACATTTGAAAACGTACCATTAAACTGTCGAAACAAGGTTTTGGAGGGTTTTCTTTTCCGTCAAAGCAAATCATTTCTCCATCTAAAATACAAGTCGTTACAGGCAATTTGATACCTTGTAGCTCAATGTATTTATAGGTGACTTCATTTAGGTGTCTGGTGAAAATTTTTATATTTCCTCTATCGTAGTGAAATAAAGCCCTGTGACCATCTAATTTTAATTGGTGGATATACTTATTGCCTTTGGGGATTTCTGTAGCTGGTTGTAAAAGCATCGGCTTAATAGGTGTATTTAACATATTTAAACCTCCTCATACAACAATAGCATCCTAAATTACAACTTTTTATGGAGGTTTATTAGAAAAAGAGGATAGATGTGGAAGTTAATTATGTATAGTTAATAAATCTTAAAGGGATGTTACGCAGTACGTATAAACCGTGAGACTGTACTACACATATTCATACAGTCATATTGTGAAAGCAAACGTCATTCACTGTGCGTTAAAGATGTACAGTGAGTGACGTTTGCTTTTACTTGAACTAAAGGGCCAGGATAGTTGAACAAGAAAAACTGAAGAAGCGATTTCACCCCTAGCATAGGGAAAATTGCTTTTTTACATCCAAAAAATGTCTTAGCGTATATTATCCGCGTTTTGACGGCAGGACCCCTGTGTTAACATAATTGCATAGCTCATGCGTGATCACCTCCGTATGATTATTATAATCGAATGTATGTTCGGTACAAATAAAAAAAAACCGCTGCTGTTTGCGCACCGATCGAAAGTAAAGCAAAAAAAGATAGACGAGTTAACAAACAAGCAACCAACATTCTCGTCCTCAAGGTTGCTTGTTTATTGAAGAAATGAAGATTGGAGGTAACCTTATATGCATAGAGGTAGGTAGCCTTCTATACATCAGTTCAGTTACATGGCTTGTTCTAATGTATTCGATGTGGTGCTAAGGGGTGTTAGTCTAAATACCAACATTCAATCTGGCTTTCTTGGAAGGTGATGTAATGGAGAACAAATGCACTTATTGTTGGCAGAAATCAGATGATTTGAAGTCATTACCACTAGAACTCAAGGGTGATGACAGAGAAAGGTTTTGCCCGAAGTGCTACCCAACAGTATTGAAGGCTGTAAAAAACTTGCCCTGGAATAAGTAGGGTAGCAATCGTGCTGCTAAATCATCCTTTAGTGCGGTAGGCTTTTGAAAATTCAATGACAGGTAGTATTTTTTTAAAGGGCAAAAAAAATCTCCACCTTTACCATTGATTTTTCAAATTTCTCGCTTTTTGACTTCACTGACAAGCCGAGCAAACCCAAAAAGGAGGTGTTGATACTCGGCTTGTTCTGAAAAGTATAAAGCGAGAAACCGCCTGCTTACCGTTCACAATAAGTTTTTTTTCGTTATTTAGATACGCAAAGAGCGACAGCCTCACACCCCAAAAAGAAGGGGGAAAACAAAACCTCCTAACTACATATCCCAAAAATCATTCATTTTAGCGTTAGAATCTATTTTCCTTACAGCTGACAAGATTTTCTTCATAACACTTTGGCTTGGTATATAATCCTTTTCATTACAAGCCTTGGATATAGTCTTGTGACTTACTTTTGAGGCCTTTTCTAAATCCTTTTGTTCTAGCCCACGTTTATCAAGCCATTTACCCAATTTACTTCGAGTTTTTCCAATACCCCACACTTAAATTCACTCTCTTCCCTTTGATTTTTTATCAGTAATTTCCAGAAGCGAAAAAAATATACACACGAACTAAAAAAAATTACACATAGTGGACAACCAGTACCTAATAGCATGTATCAAGGACGTCAGGAAATGGCGTTACATAAGGAGGAATTTACATGTCAAAAGAATTGGCTATTTCACTGCTTGAAGGTAAGGACGTCTATCTCACAGAGGAAGGGAAAAAGCTTCTAGAAGAGATGATAAAGGAAACATCTAAATAATGGTGTATCGTCCGACAGTTCGTTATGCAGATGATTTTAAGGAATACGTGGATGATCTATTCCATGCAACTACATTAGATCGTAATCAAATCATGAGGGCAGCATTATTTTCAGCTGCCTTTTCTCCAAACTTTGAATTACTACTGAAACAATATAAAAAGGCAGACGTCTCTCTTCCTCCTCCTAAATGGAATGCTGACCAACATGGATTCTGGTTGGATAGGAACCCACCGAAACAAAAGGGAGGTAAGGACGTCAATGTTAACATTCGAACAACAAATGAAATTGAAAGAACTGCTAAATCAGTTACAGGACCATCCGAATGCCAAGAGCAAGGAAATAGATGTGAGCCACAGATTACGCGACGAGAAAGGCAGGTTTCTTCCGAACGAATCATCAGAAATAAAGGAGGAATTACCATCAAGATTGGATAGGCCAAGAAAAGTTATAAAAATTCAGGGTAGTTATAATTCTTATTTAATTAAAGATCAATGGTTTACTGATGGAGAGATCGATGCGCTTATCGTATTTGGTATTTTAGGAGTTTTGGCTATAATACTTTGATATACTCTTTCAACTATGAAGTACCCCTTGCATAAACACCCTCTTTTTTATGCAGCCAACCGGCTTCTTTCGGAGCTGAAAACGTTGATCTATCAACCTTGTATAAAAACGTGTATAAACCATAAATCCAGACAGCGAAAAACCCCTTATGTATCAAGGGGTTTTCTTTTTATTAACTTCCTATAGGTTGCTTTATGTTAACTAGATTTGTATAGAGTATTCATTTGATTTCTTTTTTAATTTATTTTCAGAAAATTAATACTTTAGTAGCTTTTTTGCTTAGTTGCTGTCTAAAAAATGGTCATTTTATATAAATGTAAATAGTTCCTTAGTTCATCGTAATACAAATTTCCACATGGTAAAGTTTAGAAAAAGGAGAGTTGTTATAATGAAAAAATTATTGAATATTGGGATGATAGTTACTCTTGTCGTTGGTCTGTTTTTTGCAATTACACCAACTACCTTAGCTGGAGGCTGGGATCATCAAGGGAGCGATGAATTTACCAACTCAAGTGAAATCTTTCTATCAGGTGGAGGCGATTTTAAAATTTGTCTCAGTTCTGATAGTCAATCAGGTCATTATCAGTTATTTGAAGAAGATCCGTATAATCCAGATGATGAAGTATATTCTAATGATGGTACTTTAGGTCTCACCTTTAACTATACAATACCAGGTGATCATGATTTTGATAAAAATGGTTGTTATGTCTTTAAAAATATCAGTGGATATGTCGATGGTGATCAAGCCGAATTTTATTTAGAAAAATACTCAGGTGGAAATTCATTTGTAACAGCCTGGGATTGATTTATACTAGTCAAAGAGGATTAGGATAATTGGCCATTAGAATGCTTCCTAGAACGGTTGTTATAGTAACAACAAAAAGGGTTGGGACCCTTTTGGATACCCAACCCTTTTTGTTGCCGATAATTGCGATTATGTAAACTAGATTTGTATAGGATATACAAAAAAGACACTGATGCGGATTCAGGGTCTTTTGAGTCAGAGGTCACTAAGATATGAATCTATAAGGGTACAGACAAAAAATCGGAAAAAATGTACGTTGTCCACTTATACATACAGTTTTGTGGAATGTCATATATCATATCTGTTCATATCCCTTTCTTTTACTTTTTCACATTCATTGCCCTTAACTTATACGAGTACCCTCCCAGGAATTGTTATATAAAGTTTGGCTTTTTGCTGCTTGATTACTTCAAGGGGATGCTATCCTTCATACAGGCAACAAATGGTTTAGACCTATGAAAACAAGAGAGCACATCAATTGGTGTGCTCTCTTGTTTTCATAGGTCCGAACTTCAACTTATCCGACTCGTTTACCATCCCATGTTATACTCGGTGTATCTTCCGCATAACCTAAAACCCCAGTCCAACCAGTCGTATAATCAGGGTTAAATTTAAATTGGATCTTTCCTCCCGCGTGGCCAGATGTAAACCATCTGCCTTCCAAAATCAATCGTCCCGCACTAGATGTAAGGGTACCTTTAATTGTACCTCCTGGTTGTGGGAATGTCCCAGTAATATCATTTCCAGTCTGTCTTAATGTCACTCTTCCGAAAGTTGTTTCATATTCCCCAGTAACATTCGGTACAGATGGTTGAGGTGCTGCCTCACACTGAAGATTCATATTATTTGTGATGTTGAGCCAACCTAATATCAATTTAGGATTATGAGCTTCAACCTTCGTCGGCCAAAACAAAAAATCTCCTCCACCAACTGGAAACATATAAACCCATTTATTCTGACATCCTATTATAAGTTGTTGCTGCTGTGTTATACATTCAGTAGGTTTATATTCAGCGGTGTAAATATATCCATATAAAAATCTATCCTTTAAATATCCAGCATTGACGGGAAGAAACGAAAAAGTTGAAGGCGGTTGATTTGCAAGATCCAACCTGATTGTTGTCCACTTATTCATACAGTTTTGTGGAATGTTATATATCATATCTGTTCATACTCCTTTCTTTTACTTTTTCACATTCATTCCCCTTAACTAATACGAGTACCACTCCAGAAATTAGTGTATACAGATTCTTCACCAGTACCATAATTCCCAGAGAATTTGTTAGGTGAAGCAAAATAAAACCCTATATTCTCCACATTTCCCGGGATTACACCATGTACCATCTAAAAACCACAGAGATCTGTTGAAGTCGAAATAAAGATACCCGTCTAAATTTATATTTCCATCTGGGGATCCTCCATCTACAAAATAACCAAATCGTCTGAATTTGATTTTTCCACGTGTAGTATCCCAATTTCCAGCTACATTTGGTACTGGTCCCTAACAGGTAATAGGTTCATAAGGGTATAATCCGGTGTCCATAGCCATTAGATCACTTTTATCAAAGTACCAATAACCAGTGGGGGTATGCTTCCAAAGTCTTCCCGGTCGTTGTGAGGTTTGCTCAACCCATTCTTCCTGACTATAACCATATTCAGTTTCCAGGTTATTCAGTTCTCTAACTCCTTTACATTCGTTTCTTTATAGGTTATGAGTCTAATTGTTAAATGTTCAGTAGTTGAAAAGGAAAGAACAGACTTTTCAGATAAGCGTTAATCACATTAATCAAGGTCAAGGAAGGCAAAACGCAAAAAATCCGCGACATGTATATCGCGAATTGCTTTCAGGAGGTCTATGAGTACGCCAAAAACGTCCAGAGTCCCTATTTATTCTCGTCCAGGAAGGGAGAACACCCCATAACCCCTACCCAGGCCTACCGGCAATTAAATAAGGCTGCAGACTTCGCTGGCGTGGAACATGTCGGCAACCATACTTTAAGAAAAACGTTTGGCTACTGGTTTTACAAAGCGACCAAGGATATTGCGATGCTGCAACGGATTCTGCATCATTCTCATCCATCCGTTACCCTGCGTTATATCGGCATTACGGAAGAAGAAACGAACAACGTATTGAAACATTTTAGCGTTTTTCACTAATTCAACGTCTTTATTTTCTTCAAGTAATTTTGGCGTTTCAGCGCCCATTTCATATCTTCTAACTACTGCTAATCACGGATCGGCTGCACATCTTTTGGTTGCGTCATTTTCATCGACCTTTCTTTCTTCAAACCCTTATGTACCAACGATTTGAATGTACGATTTTTCCTCTTTTGTCAGTATAAAGAGAAAAAACGTGAAAAGTCAATGAAATCAAGGATTTGAATGTAAGATAATTTCAATTATCATACATTCAAATTAGAGAAAAAATACCCTTCTTCAACTAAACTGCCCAGTTTGTTGAAGAAGGAGCACTAAAAAACAATAGCATTGTTGCTACCGTTCGTAAAAGTAGACTTTCTCGAACGGTGGAGTTTCTTCTCAAAACAGCCGTTATTAGCGTTCGTTAAAGCGTGAAAACACTTTGCGAACGCCCTCGAACTTCCATAGACTTTTACGAACGTCCTGAACGAAATTCCTATAGATTGTGACAACAGAGCTGAATAATTCCGTGACATATAAGATGAACCATGTACCAAAGTTACTGACTCTTTTGACACAAAACTCCTAACAATAATGCCGAGCGACATAAATATATATACAAAAAGCTATGAAGGCTATTTACTTATCTCGTTTCATTGTTTGGAGCAATATAGATGTAGAACAGACTGGAACGAGTGTTGTGGATCGTTCCACATATGAAACAGTATGTCTTCTCTCTGGTCCATGAGTTCCTTAACAAAGTAGACACACACGAAAAACACCACTTTTTCTAACAGACGGTGTCCCCTCATATGTACCATTCTATACATTTATGCCAAAAAATTGTATCTTCCCCAAACCGCCATTTTCCCTCCATTCTACGTATGCTCTCCCACTCGCGGTACCTCTATACCAAGTAGTGTCTAAATTCCAAGATCCAGAACTCCAAAACCCAGACTCGAACACAACTGGTCCTTCAAACCGTCCCCCCCCAGTGATGGTACCAGTTATATTTAAACCATTTTGAGTCAATGTTACTCTGTCACCGGTAGATAATGTAGTAGTCCAACCAGGTTCAAAACCTAATTTCGGTAAATTTACAGTACACTCAACACCTGCCATATTAACATTAGCTGAGGCAAAGACCCAACCTGTTATCAATTTGGGATTATCACGACCAATCTCAGTGGGCCAAAACCAAAAATCGCCTCCTCCTTTTGGAAACATTTGAACCCATTTATTCAAACATCCTGATAGAAATTGTTGCTGCTGTGTTATACATTCAGAAGGTTTATAATCATCAGTAAAAATAGTACCTGCTAACAAGCGATTCCTGAACTGATCATAGCTAGTTATATGAAACCAAAAATTCGTATTTAGATCAGCTCCAGCGAAAAATTTTTTCCATTGGTTCATACAGTTACGTCGAATGCCATATATCATACTTTTTCTCCTTTTTTAAAAAATAATTAATAATAAAATTCTATTCAGCATTAGGCTACGCTATCACTATTCGCTCGGAGGACCATCATGTGTAATAACAATAAAGTCATTAGAAAATTTGTTATTCAAGTCTTATGTGAGTAACGGTCTCTCTTCTCATCACAAAGTTGTTTAACTTTTACGTTGTCACCAAGACTTTTGACGCTTATTTAAGAAAACAAGAGGATGACTCAAAAGGGTAAAAAAGCATCCTTTTTGAGTTATCCTTATGAAAGGCCCCGTTATGAAAATCCAGTAAAATCAAAGGATTTCGTAACGGGGCCTTTCATTAAACATCATTTTTACGATCTATTTCGAGACTTATGGGACAACCTCTTGTGCTGGTAAATATAAATTTCAACCTATCCGACCCGTTTACCATCCCATGTTATGCTCGGTGTAGCTTACCCATAACCTAAAGCGCCATTCCAGCCAGTCAAATCAGGGTTAAACTTAAATTCGACCCTTCCTCCCGCGTGACCAGTTGTAAACCATCTACCTTCCAAAATCCATCGTCCCTCTCTAGATGTAAGGGTGCCTTCAATTGTACCTCCTGGTTGTGGGAATGTCCCAGTAATAACAGTTCCAGTCTGTTTTAATGTCACTCTTCCGAAAGTTGTATCATATTCTCCGGCAACATTTGGCAGAGGGCTGAGGTTGAGCTTGGCAAACTCCCTTAACAACTGGAGTCTGACAAAAGAAAACGTCTGCTGAATAAACAACCACACGTGTAATATATGGAATAATTTGTTCGTTTGATCCTCCAATGCCGAGTACCCTCAAGGATATTTAATACTAAGGTAGGCCATTAATTCTTCTAATTGTTAAATGTTAAGTAGTTATTATCCATAAAGGTGTAGGTGTACTACCGATAATACTCATTATGTTGCTTTCGTCTCTTGCTGTACTAATGCCACCATAGTTGAACAAGAGCCTTTTATAGCTACTAAACGTTCTCCACAATCAAAAGTGAGGTTTGTTCAATTGATTCAAGATAATTGGAATTATGCTTTGGAAACTGGTTTTTTCACTGATGAAGAAATGTTATTTTTATTACGTATTCAACGCTTTTTGCAGTTTAAAAGTAATTGCATTGTTGATGATATACATTCGCGAAGTGCCGTTCCTATGACACAAAAAGCAATAGCTGAAAGGCTAAGAACTAGCTCTCCAAAGATTAGTAGAATTGTAAATGATCTTGTTGAAAAAGGTGTTATTGTTAAAGCACAAGGTCAAAAAATAGAAGGAAATAACGCTCGTACATACGCTTTATTTATTAATCCTAATATTATTTATAGTGGTGAACGTGATAACGTAGAAACCTTATTTAAATGTAGGCAAATGTCTAGTCCCTAGGACATTCGTGGAACATAGTATAAGACTGAATGAATGTAATTACTAACAAGAAAGGGGGCGGGGGGAAATGAATCATTTATATCCTTACCACATGTCTTATTATCAACCGCAACATGTCAGCCAGTTTCCGCAATACCCACAGTCTGAGATATGGGCCAGAAACTGTAGAGAACGCCTCGCCAGATGCAGAGCGGAATTAGAAAGATGTAACAGAGCGTTGGATCAATTGGCGGGATTTTTGCGAGAAGGTTTTGAGCTGCTTCAGGCATATCGAGCTGCGTTAGTAATTATAAAAGAAAGACGTCCGGAGGCTGCCGAAGATGTACAAGGTGATATTCATGCCATCGATGCCTTGTTAAGTAAACCGTTTCAGGCAATGCACATCCAGCACTTTGGAGGTCCGTTTATAGGATCCTGTGAACAAAAGTTCTTGCAATGTCAGCAAAATTTTAACTTCTGCCAGCAAAGTGTTACCACAATTCGGGAACAATTCTTAAACCCAATGGTTTATAGGCTGAGATCAGCTCAAGTAATTACCAAATTATTTGAGGAAGAGATTCCCAAACCTGACGCTGACAAGCTAAAACGTCGCGCTGTCGAAGTTGCGAAAAGACTTCAGAAAATTATGAACCTTCTGAATATTTAGCTATCCATTCTTTAGAGGCTAATCCATTCTTTAGAGACTGAACCCTCCTAAGAATGGATTTTTTTATGTTCTTAATTTTCATATGAATCTGACCTACGCAGAATCAAAATGGAAATCGAAACTGTTACAAGTAATTTGGCAGTAAACATCTAGGCCCTGCTTGGGGGCTATCTCGTTAGAATTGTTATGATCTCTTTTTGCTAATGTCCTTCAGATCCTGTTCTGAAGGACGTTTTTATAAGCTGCACCGCCTTGCTTTACATAAATTAAACATAGCTAATAAGATCATGTTAACTAAATAACTACCGATAACATCGCTTATGTAAACTTACTTGAAGGTCATACGCATTTCACATTGAATAATACATATATGAGTTTGAGTGAAATGAGGGTGAACAATCTATGAGTGTAGATCAAAAAGCATCCATACGAAGCATTTTAGAAGTATTGACACAAGAAGGAGTAAAGACAGGAGATGTAGCTAAACAAATACCTGGCATAAGTGAAAAACCATTTAGAAACGCATTAAAAGAGGCTGGATATGAATTTAGAAACTCTGGTCAAAAAGGTTGGTTTTTTATTGGAGAAGGTGAAGAACCCCTTGATAAAAGTATTTTTGATTATGTGAAAAATAATTCACCTAAAGTTCATACACCTTTCACACAAAGTAAGAAGAAGTTCACAGAGAGTAATAAGGAATTCACAAATCATTCATCTATTGTTCATGAGCAGTTCACCCAAGATGAAATCCATATGATTAAGGAAATGATTAAATCGTGGCAAGAGGTTACCTCAACTACACAAACCGATGATCCAAGTCTTTATGACCGCGTCAAACAGTTGCCACAAAGCGATAAAACAAGAAAGACTATTGTTATTGATCGTGTCATTGGTAAACGTTTAGATGAGTTTTGTGAAGCTGAGAGGATCAATAAGTCTGATGTGTTGCATTTAGCATTAGCCGACTTTCTAGAAAAGTATGAAAAGTGACCAAAGAAAAAAAGGATTGGGTACCTCTTAGATACCCAATCCTTTTTGTTGCCGATAATTAGAATTATGTTAACTAGATTTGTATATAGTATTCATGGACCACTTAAAATACATTAGAGAGCCAAATAAACGCCCCTGTCAACGGTAAATGTCTGACTGAAACGGAGTGGAAGGAATTTAAGGAGTTGACAGGTTTACTACACCCAAACCCTCTTGGCATTGAACAAACCACGTTTGTTCCTGCCTCCCGGCGAGGGAGCCCCTCAAGGATTGAGGGGTTGGGGAGTTCGATAAAGGGAGTCTGGGGAAAAGTTTCCCAGTGGGTTTGGGCAAAGCCCAAGGTTTAGGGGGATTGTTCGGGTACAACATCGATTGGCAGCTGTACCAGGGGTACCACCAGCAAAACGCGGATTTACAACGTTAAGGAAATACAAATATAAAAAGCCTAATTTCTCGGGTGTTATAAGTGAGAAATTAGGCTTTAGTTACTTCAGAAAAGCGCCCTTTAATTGAAAATCGTACAACAATAATTTAGTTTGGATGAATTTTGAAAATCTCCTTCTTTGATTCTAAATCGTGCTTTATTCTTTCTCCTAAAGGACTTTGTATTCCTCTTTTACATTCTTCAGTCGAGCAACTTCATCAATTAAATCAGACGCTACACTTAAGATATTTTCAATAACAATTAATAGATTTTCGCTTTAATCCAAGATAAGATCTTTCTATTTTTTGACGGCAACCATCTTATAATAAAGATCTAACTAGCATTATATTCGACATGGGGGTGCTTCCTTTGCAGAGAAAGTGCCCTTTTTTATTTAATTAGTTTGGACTTGCTATCGTTCATTCAGATTACCCCTTGTTCTTTTGCCGATAAGTTAGCGGTTTAGTCCAATTGTGATTATGTTAAGAGATAATGGTAAAAAAAGGGCATTATTCCTTGGAGTAATGGCCTTTTTATCTTAGAATAGATTGTCTTATTACAGATCACGGGTAATTTTTTGAGCCATATAATCAATTTTCTGTATTACATCTGAATCGTTTGTGACTTCCAGTTTTTCAGCTTTAAATAGTTGGAGCTTAATCAACTTATAGAAATCTAAGAGCACTTGGTTAAGTGTCATATGATGCAGCATTAAAAATTTCATATCTAGCATTGCTCGAACTAATACATCTTCTTGTAAAAAAATAAGTCGTTCATTGACATCATTAAATATACCTTTCTCTTTTCCTTCTTGATAAAATGCTGAAATTTGATCTTCACGTCTTTTCATTGCTTCTTTTAAAGAGTTGTATAGATCTGGGTACATGACTTTCAGTTCATCTAAGAAAGTATCAGAAATGTACGCCGCAAGTAAAATAGCTTGTTCAAATAGTTCTCGAAACTTAGTATCAAAAGATTGTACGGTATCAAGAGATTGTACAGTTAATTCATTGATGTATTGGACAAAACTATTTACGACACCTTCAATAATTTCTTCTTTCGAAGCGAAGTATTTGTACATTGTAGCTTTGCTTACATCCATATATTTTGCAATTTCATCCATTCGCAATGTTTGAAATCCTTTTTTTCGTATAGTAGGAATTAGTTTAATAAGTAATTTACTCCTCATCTCATCTTGAGGACTTTTAGCGTTGTCTTGGTTAGTATTCATAGCTTTGCCCCCTTAACTTTAACTTTTATTATTATACATAAAAACAAAATAAAAATATACAAAAAATACTAAATGGACTATTTTTACCTTTTTTGTTTACTTTGTATATTTTTATATGCTATGCTTATCACGAAATTACTAGTTGAAGCAGAGATAACAAGATACAAGTTAAAATTAGATTATACAAGGAGGAATTTTCATGAAACATCGTGATTTAGGAAAGCAAGGTCTGAACGTATCAACGATAGGTTTAGGAACTATGGGGATGTCTATGGCGTACGGCCCCCCATCAGATGAGGAAGAGGGAATTAAGACCATTCAGCATGCCTATGAGCTAGGGGTGAACTTTTTTGATACGGCTGAGCTGTACGGGTACGGTCACGGGCACAATGAGAAATTAGTTGGAAGCGCGGTTAAGGGTTTCCGCGAAAACGTAGTGCTGGCTACTAAATTTGGGTTTGATATGACTGTTGAGCCACTCGGCTCACGTTTCAACAGTCATCCGGATAACATTCGTAAGGTAGCAGAAAATAGTCTGCGTTATCTACAGACCGACTACATCGACGTTTTCTACCAACATATCCTTGATCCTAACATTCCAATAGAGGAAGTCGCCGGGACCGTTGGAGAACTCATCAAGGAGGGTAAGGTAAAGTACTTTGGATTGAGTAATGTAGGTCCTGAAACGATTCGACGCGCTCACGCTGTGACTCCAGTCTCTGTACTCCAGAGTGAGTACTCAATATTCGAACGTGAGGTTGAGGAGAAAACATTACCATTGTTGAGAGAACTTGGTATTGGTCTAGTCCCATACGCTCCTCTTGGCCGTGGGTTCCTGACGGACGCTGTAAAGCCTGCTGAGGAATATGCTGAGGACGACTTCCGTCGTATTGACGAACGTTGGAAGGGAGAGAACTTCATTTACAACCTGCGTGCAACAGAGCAACTGAAGGAAATGGCAGCAGATAAGGATATCACCGTCGCCCAGTTGGCTCTTGCTTGGCTTCTTACCCAGGGAGAAGATATTGTCCCAATCCCAGGTTCACGTAGTATGACACGTGTGAAGCAGAACATTGGTGCCGCAAATGTCAAACTCGCGCAGGCTGACCTTAATCGTATTAATGAGATTATTCCGCACGGAGCAGCAGGGGGCAGATATCCGGCCGAAATAATTAACAATTACACAAGTGATTGATACATCTGAATAGCCAGCCGTAATATCAATTTGCATATATGATGTAAAACACGAATAGGTCACCTTATAACCTGTAGGTTATGAGGTGACCTATTCTACTATTAGCTAGAAGCACTATTAATCAACTTTAAGTTGATTCTAATTGCCTTAAGATATTTTACAATTTCAAAGTGAATAATTATCTATATTTTACGAAGAGTTCAAAGGAATGGGTGTATTTAGATACAGGTGAAAATGCTACTGCATGGATTATTGGTAACAATTATGTAAATGCTCCTGCTTTTGCAATATCTGTTGTATAGCATTCTGGTAGACGTTGTCTCGGCAAATCATAATATCTGTTATACCCTTAGCGTGGTGGAAATCGGCTATTTTTGTATCCAAATCCCCTTAACGTTGTAAATCCGCGTTTCGCTAGCGGTACCCCTACCAGGTTAAAAATCGTTCGTCTTTTCGGCAATTCAGGAATCATGGCCAAAAAATTTCGTTCGTGATTTTAATCTCATTCCTTGGATTTTACTTCGACAATTTGAAAAAAATCGAGGTTTATTGTTATATCTAATTCATCTTGAATTTGGATTGTTTTAAGGATGGGATCAACTTTCGTTACAATACCAACTCTTGAGGTAAAAAAACCACCTTTCCATGTTATGATCTCCAGCAAATAGTTATTTTCTAAGCTACTTATAATCAGTTGTTCCATTTCTTCTATTTGGGGTACCGCCAGCAAAACGCGGTAAACGTACGCTAAGAGTTATGTTGCGTTAGATTTGTACCTTAAAGATTAAATTATGTTGCATAAGGGTGTTATCAGCAGCAAAAAAAGCTGTTTAATACAACACAATTTAATTTATGCTGTATTGACGATATGAGATTAACGTACAAAGAACCTTTATTTTAAGGGTCATTCAACCTTAGCGTACGAAATACGCGTTTTGCTGGCTGGACCCCTTTTAATAGTTGGTTATATCTTATTGAGGTGTACTGGAATCCTTGATCGCTATGCAATAGGAGTCCTTTGACATCTCTTTTTTTTATGGCTGATTTTAAAGTGTCAGCTACTAGTTTAAGATCATTTCTTTCACTTATCTTATACGAAACAACCTCATTATTGTAAAGGTCCAATATTGTAGATAAATAGATTTTCTTTCCATTAAATTTGAGACAGGTTATATCTGTCACCCATTTTTCATTTGGGCGTGTAGCTGAAAATTCTCTGTTTAAATAGTTATCTGAGACGACACATTTTTCTTTACGTCCAAAGTGCCTCCACTCTTTTTTCGTATTTTTGCTTGAATTCCATATCTCTTCATTAAACGATAAATTCTTTTATGATTAACTCTTAGACCGTAGGTCTTTTTTAACCAAGTTTTGATTCTTGGATAACCATAACTCCAATTAATATCAGGATCTTGTTGGCATTTAATAATTTTTGTTACAATTGATTGATCTTCCAGCTCTTTTTTTGAAGGGTTATTTTGGCGTTTAAACCATTTATAATAACCACTCTTTGAAACACCTGCTATTTTACATAAGGTGATGATACTAAATTGTTTTTTAAGTTCATGGATTATTCTATATACTAACGATTTTTCTTTTCTTTTAACATCCCCCTTTTCGCAGCTAAGAGCTTTTTTAGAAAGGCATTTTCTGCTTCTAATCGATTTATTTTTTCTGCCTCACTTTCATAATCTTTGTTAGGTCTACCTTTAAACTGGCTACGTGATGTTCCTCTTTTTTCCTCTAAGCCTTGAACTCCTTCACTTTTATAATGAGATATCCATCTTTGGATAGTTGTATATCCTATACCCAACTCTTTAGAAATTGATCTAATCCCCATATCATTTATGTACAAATTAATTGCTTTTAATTTAATCTCTTTTGTATAAGTCTTTCTAATTTTCCCCATGAAAAAATCCCCTCCAAAATAAACAGTACAAACCTTTCTTTTTACTGTCTACTATAAGGGGATAATATCACTGGAAGATCCTTTTTTAGTACCGATAATACTCATTACGTAAACTACATTGCGATCCATCAAGACGGCTTTTTTAGGCTTTATACATTAAATCAAAAAACACCTTGCTTAACTGAAAGCTAGGTGTTTTTTGTAAATCTAAACGGTTTTAGTAGTGGTCCTTCTTGAAAGAAACACCTACAATAATTAACAATACAAATAGGACGACAATTAACGCGAAATTGTTGTCTTTTCTGCAACCATAATCACTCATTTAAGATTCCTCCCCCCCATATAACCTACTACCAAATTATGCGGAAAGGTTGAGAGTGATTGGACAGACACATGGGTATTCAATGATTTTCACAAAAAAGTAACAGCATATGTCCAGATATATAGGGGTAGCGTCAGGAAAATGCGGATTTACAACGCTAAGGAAATTTTTACCCATAAAAAAAGCCGATTTCAAGGAATCGACTGTTGAACTAAAGCACCCGTTTGTTGAAGAAGTACTTATGTAAGTTCTCAAGCTACTTCAGCAAATTACATCGCAGCTTGATTATTACAATTAAATCCACCCATGCCACGGACATCCACAATGAGTTGGATAACAACCGTAGTTTCCAGAATGACCGTAATGTCCTTTATAATGTCCGGGATTATGCGGTTGTTGCTGTTGTTGCAGCTGTTGTTGCAGCATTTGTTGAATCTGTTGAAGTTGCTGAGGTGAAATTTGGTATCCTGGTGCTTGATATAATGGTATTGCACTAGTTGGCGTCACTGTATGGGTAGGCGTCACTGTATGGGTAGGCGTTAATGGATAATGGATTCCAGCGGAGGGAAGTTGCGGTGCATAGGATGAATATCCCCCTTCAAATAGCCCTCCTAAATATCCGACGTGTGCTTGAATTGGAATATATCCAAATTGTCTTACGTTAGAAGGAACGTTTTCATCTGTTTCAATGGGTCTGTTATGAACCGAAACGTTTGTTTTCGAGTGATTGTAATACATGGTGACCTCCTATATGCTTTTACTGTTTCGCTTCAGTGTATGTGTTTTTTGGAAAATTGTAATAGGTAGGATGCCCATTCATGATATCTTTCATTACGAAACTAAAACTAACCTGCCCCGTTAGTTTAAGTGTATCACTTCACAATCTCAATAGAGTAAAGGCTATTGATACAAAGATTCATTCCAATAAAAATAACTTTCACAGCGTCTCACAAGACTTGTATCAAAAATCTTAACGTTGTAAATCCGCATTTTCCTGACTGTACCCCATATAAAGAATTTTGGATTTGAATTTAGGAATTGTAGATAGATGGAATAAATTATTCTGATGAGCCTATCTTTTCTAATATCCGCTTATTTCTCAATAGTTGTCCAAACCTTTTTAGTTTTAAGTCATAATTTATAGTAAGAGAACGCAAGTATCTCTGGTGCCTCCAGCCCATATTGTCACCTTCAAAGGTAAAGCGTATGTTTGATACATACGCTTTTATCTATTTCGATCGTTTTGTTGGGAGATGATATAACAAAAAATGTTGATTATTGTTGAAAACTAAAAGGTTGAGATATTAGGCTTTTAATATTGAAATTTCCTTAACGCTGCAAATCCGCATTTTCCTGACGCTACCCCTCATAGAGTGAGAAAGAGCATAAGGAAAAACTGATATCACCAAGGGTGATATACTAGGCAAAGCCTAGTGTTTATATGATATCATTAATTTCTTTCAGGTGGGCTGACGTGGGACACCTGATTTATATAGGTGGGCTGACACGGGATACATGGAATTCTCTTAGTGGGCTGAACAAACAACCGTTTGTTCCTGCCTACCGGCGAGGGAGCCCCTCAAGGATTGAGGGGTTGGGGAGTTGGATTAAAGGGGGCTGGGGAAGAGTTCCCCAGCAGCTTTGGACAGAGTCCATGTTTTTCGATTGTTCGCCTTTAAGGTAATTCCGATTTCATATTTAATAAAGCGTTCTTTTATTTGCTTTCTGAAATGGTGGATATAACAGGTTTTTTTCTTTTTCCTCTATGTCATAAAAAGGGTGTTGACCGTTTTCTTCGTAGTATTCAGATAAAATTTCATCTTGATAAATAAAACACCGTACATTTTTATCTTTAATTCCCAAACATCTTAATACATCTTGCTTATAAATATCTGTAATAGTATTGATTAAAGATGTACTTCTATGTTCACTATCATCAAATATGTGTAAAATCCTGTTTTCAGTGTCATATGCTAATTGAAAGTTTGATTTTCCTACATACCCTGTTTCTATAATATCAGCAACAATAAATTTATTTGTTATTTTCATTTTTTCTCCTCCGTTTATCTAATTTAAGTACCCATTATCATAAAAAGCTTTTCTAATTACGCCACAGAGCGTTTCTCTGACATCCATAATTAACCATATACTCTTTATTAGTATTGAGCAATATTTAAATCATCAATTTTCCATGTATCGCCGTCTTTGATTAAATCCAGTGTTGCATAGGAGATCGATTTACTAGAAATTTCATTAACCGTAATTATATTATTAAAGGCAGCAAGAATCTGTATTCGGTTATCCGTAGAATCACCCCTATAAAGCTTCAAGTTCTCGATATTAGAGGTAACATTACTCCCTTCAAAATCCACCTCAGATTCACCTTCAAACAAGATCAATTCTTTGGCTTTGTCGGTTAATAGTGCTTCGACCTTTTTTTTATCGGGTTCATTTTTAAAAACGTAGTAGTTGTTAATAAAATTCCCAGCTACTGTAAGGGCTTTTTCTTCTTGTTGAGCTTCTGGTGATCGACTGCTCGTTTTACTTTTTTCTTGTAATTGCTTCACATCCGATCGGGCAACGGATAACTCCTCTTTTAATTGACCTATATGGAAAAAAAGATACCCGATTAGAAGAATACAAACCGCATAGCCAATGATGATAGATCGTTTCATCTCTCTCTCCTTTCTTATAGTCCAAGAATTAATTTAGGGTCTCTGAAATTTTCAACCCTTTTAGCAGGTTCATATTTGACACGGTATTCAAAATGTAAATGTGGCCCAGTAGAAGCTCCTGTACTTCCGCAAGTTCCCACTTGTTGACCACGTTTGACATCATTTCCTGCCCTTGTGTCTAATGAATTCATGTGAGCAT
Source organism: Bacillus sp. V2I10 (assembly GCF_030817055.1). Taxonomy (NCBI): domain Bacteria; kingdom Bacillati; phylum Bacillota; class Bacilli; order Caryophanales; family Bacillaceae; genus Bacillus; species Bacillus sp. V2I10. The sequence goes on from NZ_JAUSYV010000003.1 coordinate 44,329, forward strand.
AAACACTGTACTGTTCGTCGCTATGTTTGATGATGACTAAATTTCCATAACCTCCATTGTTAAAAGCTGAAATAAGGACTTCGCCATCTTTCACGGAGTAAATCGGGTCACCAGTTGAACAACCAAAGTCTATTCCTGTATGCATTTTCTGTTTACCTGAAATCGGATGTATACGCATCCCAAAAGGACTGGTAATATCAATGACCTTAAGAGGAAACGCCCATTCACCTTTTTTTCCTGCTTGTACGACTTCTCCTGCACCGCCATTGTAATATTTCATTACCGCATCTACATACAGAATATCCCCATAGCAAGCCCCTAAAGGCTTTGCTTCCGCACGAATACAAGTATAGTTTGATGGATTAGAGACTTTAGTCATCATGTATTGGGAAAATTCAATAGCAAGCTCCTTCGTATATTTTCCTCCTCGCTCTTTAACCCAACCGATAAATCCTGAGCCAAAATTATAACTTTGAAGTCCTAAATTGATGTCTCCCCCCGCTGCTTCCATAGTCTTTTTAAAGACCTTTACGCCCTGCTCAATGGATTTTTCAGGACTAACGATACACCCAATCCGCCCACAAAGGCTCTCACTTGCCTGCATAGGGTCAAGCCCTCTACCGCCACTTTCCTGTTGCATGAGCGCCATAATGAGTTCCGTATATTGCTCAATGTCTTCTTTCTTCGCATATTTCCGAATGATGGATTCATATCGTTTCACTTGTTCACTGACAATAGCCGTTCCACTTTCTGAAATAAAACCAGCGTCCGGTTTTTCCTCATCGTCACCCACAACAAGAAAGATCAACCCAGCAAAGACAGCGATTAAACCAATAAAGAGAGCGAGAACAATATAAATGACCTTATTCATGCCCTTTCGCCCCCTTACGGTTTCCTGCTTACGTTAGATGATGTCATTTCAGATTCTTGTCGTTCTGATTTTCGTTGAGGGGTTCTTGCTCGATCTCTTTGTTGCTGCTGTTCATTTTGATTCGACTCATTACGATGATTTCTTTCATTGATCTGTTGTTGAGCTTCCCATTGTGTAATCGGCTTATCTTCAGATTGTCTAGGTAATCTCTTACCTCGGTCGGATGATGACTTCTCAACAATCTGTGAAGTCCGATTGCTTCGATCTAAGGTAGAATCTTGACTGGTCGATGGTTCTTCATTCCATACCCGAACCCGAGGATGTTGTTCTGGAGAGCTTGATTCTGTCGTTTCCTTTTTCTCGGTATCCCGTTCTGTAGATGATGATATTACTTGAGGGGTACGGTTAAAGCGCGTTTCACGATAGTTTCCAATGTCTACGACATTAGCTAATCGATTATCTTTGTCTTGTGTACCATCAGCCGTTCCTGTTTCTGGTATTGCTTTTTGTGATGTACGATTTGTATTTTCAACTTCTTCTGAATTTGTTTCGGAAGGAGTTGATGCTTTTGAAATTTGTGCCGTCCGTAGTGTATTGCGTTGTTCATCGGATACTCGGTTCTGAGACAATGGCGCACGATCTTTGGCACGTTCAGGTTCTTCACCGTACATTTCATCTAGTTTTCTTTTGCTCTCAAAATAAGCTGCTGTACCTCCACCTGTTGCAGAGTTTAGCGCCCATTCAGTTGCTCGTTCCTTTGCTTCTGTTGCTCCTTCTCGTACCTTTTGATAAGCATTGTTTATCGTATTTCCATCTACTGTTGTAACCTGACCAGCTGTAATAAATTCAACGATCTTGTCTCGGTATTTAATCATAAGAATAATGGACATTGATACAGCTACCACGTTTAACATGTAATGGGCTGGGCTAGTCATTGGAATCGTTTCATACATGATTGTAGTGATGGCAAACATGAGTAGGATAAACACTCCAACAAATACTTTCATGAAGAAGAGACCCGCCATCCTTCCAAAGGTATACCATCCACTATTGGCGAACCTTGGTAACATGGATACCATTAAAGAAATCGGCAAAACAATGGCGATTATCATGATTAACACTTGAATCCCTGCATTGAGAAAAGTAATGAGTAGCATAGGAACACCAAGCAATAAGGAAAAGATCAGTGACACAAATGCAATGCCAATTTTCATTGGAATGTACGATTGAGTCATATAACTATTTTGTAAATCCCTAACTTCTTCTTTTACAATCTGCTCTCGTTTGGCATATCCCTCTTTTGTTGTTTTTGTAGATAGGAGTTGGTCAATTCGATTGGGGTTATCTTTTAAAATGTTTTCTTCTACAGTAGTACCGTAATTCATGATGAGATAAGGCTTTCTCACAATTAAATCATGATATTGATTACGCACAATAGCGATACTTCCTGCAAGCTCCTCACCTTCCTCCACACTCTCATCAGTCAAGGCAATTCCCGCTTTCATTACTTCCCCTTGGGCTTCATTCGTAATGCTATTTAAGGTTTTCAAGAAGTAATCGCTGTTAGAGAACCAAACCACAGCCAAAATAATCACAGCAGCCAAACTTCCGGTTGCTTTTAAAGCCTTCATTCCGTTTCGCTCCATCATGTAGTAAAAGAAAATCTGGAGCACAGCGAGGACAAAAAACAAAATAGCGAAGGATTGATACAAATTGTCATAAATGGCTTTAGCCACATTTGAAATCTTATCAGCCCAACTATCTAAAAAATCTAATCCATACAATAATTCAAGACCTGTATCGATTAGTTGTGCAACGATCTTAGTCATAGAAAAAATCATATTAGCAAAACTATTCATAGCTTTGTCGATTTCTTCGACAGTAAAGGGATTCCAATCGCCTTCGACATTAGTCACGACTTCATAATGGTTGTAGTCATATTGTTTGCTATCCAACACGACCCCGCCAGATGTCTCCTCTTTAGGCTTTACTGTAGTTGATTCCTCTGCTGCCATTGCTAAGCCTGAAAAAGAAAACAAACACGCTAGTAAGATAGCAAAGACCTTTTTGACAAACATCGTTCCACCCCCTCTAGTCTTGGCACAAATCTTCATTCTCCACATATACCGATTCTAGCTCTTCAACCTCATCATCTGCTCCAGCGTCACGATTATAGGAGTTTTCATCTTTCTTATAAACCCAAGAGCTTATATCATTAGTCCTAATTTCATAGTCTATAACAATGTATTTACCTTCCTCAAAAACACGAATACAAGCTTTTTCTCGTTTAAGAGAGTCAATATCTTTTTTTACGCCTGGCTTTTTAAGAGCTTCATTTTCAATCTCAATGACCTCGTCAATCGCTTTGTCATAGGAGTTGCCGTTGCCACAGGCTGCCAAGAAAACGGCAGCCGTTACAACTATCCCTAATCGCTTCATCATATTTCAAATTCCTCCTCTGCTTTGGCTGAATTGGACTTTTCGACTGTCTTAAAGGCTTCTTTCCACTCATAAAACAAACAATCAATGGACAGCTTGCCGGTACGACCGTAGAAATCGGAAAACAGACATTGCCCTTTCTGCATATTCCCTAACATCTTTTCATTGTTTTCTGTAGGTGCAAGCCCTACATACTTTAAGATATCTGCACGCTCTTCCTTTTCATCAAACGCAAACTTAGCACCAATATTTCCTTTTGACTCGTTCCCCTCGTTCACGTCGTGCACGGACTGTGTAACTAAATACAGTTGATTATTATAAGAACGGCCAATCCGCTTAAGATCATTAATCAACTTCTTCCCGCCTTTTGCCCCTGTCAACATCCACGCCTCATCAAAGATAATGGCGGTTTTTTCTTCTTTATCACGACGTCCAAACTTTTCACAGAACTTCGATAAAGGAACCATCATACAAACGGATTTACGCTCACTATCGCTGTAATCCTTGGGGTTTTCATCCTCTTTTGGAAGATCAAGTCCCTCAATTTGCAGAATGTTCACCTTTCCATCTAAGTTGATGCTTTTCGTCTCTCCAGTGGAAAAAATCAGTTGGAGGACACTGTTTTGGGTCATTTGCCATAATAATTGACCTGCACGACTTACGGTAATCTCTTCTGATTTCATGAGACGATCGACAACGGTCATTAAACCTACTTTTTTCCCCACTTTCCGTTCCTCTATGACCTCAGACAGCGTCTTCAAGACCGCTGTTTTGACGTCGTCTTTAGACGACATGTCATAAATTTGCTCAATGACCGCCTGTGCTGTATCTCGAGCTTCATAACCCTCTAAAAAGCAGATAGGGTCAAGCACTCCCCAATTCTTTGGGTCATGTGGGTCTAAGGTGACGTAATGGAATGACTCTACAAGTTCACTAAACAAAGGGTATTGCTCTTTCATTTCAGAGCCCTCAATGGCTTTTCGGAACCAACTTTCAATTTCTGATTTTGGATCCGTCATTAAGACTTTTACATCCAAGAAAGAGAGGTACATAAGGATTAATTTCACAAGGAAGGATTTACCCTTTCCTGTTTGACCCGTTATACTGATATGGGGACTATCGGTTACGGCGCCTAGAATCCCCTCATTTGCAATGAATGGGTGGAAAAGAACAATGTCTCGGCTGTTGGCAATCGATGACGATAGTTCTTTTCTTCCCGACGTATTATCGACTCGGCCAAAGTAAAAGCCAATTTTTGACCCCAATGTTTTAGATACCGCAAATAAATTTTCTACAAAGGCAGTATGAGTGGTACGTTGAAGCCAGTTCCTCTCAAAACTTAACGGCTCCCCATGAAGAAACTTATAAAATAGTTGCAGTTGATCTGCAACTGGCTGCACACACCCAATCTCCGAAAACTTCATATACCGCCGAACGGCTGTAGCTCGTGCTTTACATTCCTCTTTGGACTTTCCAGAAACAACAATCGTTGCGACCCAATGTAGAAACGCTACATCTTCATTTCGAAGCTCATTTTGTAAGCGACTAAGCATATGACGACCTTTGGAAATCTTATCGTCTTCATCTTCTCCCGCTTCTGCCATATCACGATCAGTTTCTTGTAGTCGTTTTTTTGTAAATGAGACTTTACGCAAAATAGCGTCCTTA